>JAJRTF010000017.1 GCA_021545585.1 Zetaproteobacteria bacterium | reverse complement strand
GTAGTCCTTGAATTCAGCTCCGCCGGTCTCCGACAACACTTTCGTGATCGCCGCCGTCAGGGTCGTCTTGCCGTGATCCACGTGACCGATCGTGCCGATGTTCACGTGCGGCTTGGTACGCTCAAACTTTTCCTTTGCCATGATTTACTCCTGTTTTCCTAAGCCTGAATTCTAATTAGCCTTTAACACTTGCGATGATTTCTTTCGCAATGTTATTCGGCACTTCTTCGTAATGTTTAAACTGCATCGTGTAGTTGGCACGACCCTGCGACATGGAGCGCAGCTGGGTCGAATAACCGAACATTTCGGACAGCGGCACCTCGGCATCTACAACCTTGGCATTGCTGCGATCAGCCATGCCCAACACCTTGCCGCGGCGACGGTTCAAATCGCCCACGATATCGCCCATGTAATCTTCCGGTGTAATCACTTCGACTTCCATCATCGGCTCAAGCAATACCGGCTTGGACTGTTCGCAACCGTTGCGGAAGCCCATGGAGCCTGCGATCTTGAATGCCATTTCATTCGAGTCGACATCATGATAAGAACCGTCAACCAGGGTTACACGGATATCCACCATCGGATATCCTGCCAGAACACCATTCTGCATGGCCTCTTCACAGCCTTTGCCAACAGCAGGGATGTATTCACGCGGAACCGAACCACCTACAATCTTGTCGACAAATTCAAACCCGCCGCCAACTTCCATAGGCTCAATCTCAAGCCAGACATGACCATACTGACCGCGACCGCCGGACTGACGGACAAACTTGCCTTCAGCCTTGGCTGAACCGCGAATGGTTTCACGATAGGCTACCTGCGGCTTGCCGACATTGGCATCAACGTTGAATTCGCGCTGCATGCGGTCAACAAGAATTTCCAGATGCAACTCACCCATACCGGAAATAATCGTCTGGCCGGTTTCTTCATCGGTATGCACGCGGAAAGAAGGATCCTCAGCCGCCAGCTTGCCCAGTGCGATACCCATCTTTTCCTGATCGGCCTTGGTTTTCGGCTCGATAGCTACGGAAATCACCGGCTCCGGGAACTCCATACGCTCCAGAATAATCGGATGCGCATCGTCACACAGCGTATCGCCGGTCGTCGTGGACTTCAGACCCACGGCTGCAGCAATATCACCGGCGCGAACTTCCTTGATTTCCTTACGGTCGTTGGCATGCATCTGCAGGATACGACCCAGACGCTCTTTCTTGCCCTTGGTCGAATTCACCACATAAGAGCCGGCTTCCAGAACACCGGAGTACACGCGGAAAAAGGTCAGGGTGCCAACAAACGGATCAGTCATCACCTTGAAACCGAGAGCTGAGAACGGAGCATCATCGGAACTCGGACGGCTGTCCTCTTCCTCAGTGTCGGGATGAACACCCTTAATGGCCGGAACATCCACCGGTGCGGGCATATAATCAACCACAGCATCCAGCAGGGTCTGAACGCCCTTATTCTTGAAAGCAGTGCCGCACATGACCGGGATCACTTCAATATCCAGCACGGCCTGACGGATACATTTTTTCAATGCCGCTTCAGAAACATCCTCGCCTTCGAGGTAGGCTTCCATCAGCTCCTCGTCATAGACCAGAACCGCATCCAGCAGCTTTTCACGATATTCCTCAGCCTGATCCTGCAACTCAGCCGGAATGCCCTCGACATCATACTGAGCACCCATGGCTTCATCGTGCCAGACAATCGCCTTCATGCTGACCAGATCGATCACGCCCTTGAAGTTTTCCTCGCTGCCGATCGGCACGTTCAGCGCTACGGCATTATGGCCCAGACGCTCACGAATCTCCTCAACCACATTGAAGAAATCAGCGCCGGTGCGATCCATCTTGTTTACAAAAGCAATACGGGGAACACTGTAGCGATCAGCCTGGCGCCAGACGGTTTCGGACTGAGGCTGCACACCACCCACGGCACAGAATACGCCGACAGCGCCATCAAGTACGCGCAGGGAACGCTCCACTTCAATGGTGAAATCCACGTGCCCGGGGGTATCAATGATATTAATTTGATGGTCGTTCCAGGTGCAGGTCGTCGCAGCCGAGGTGATGGTAATGCCACGCTCCTGCTCCTGCGCCATCCAGTCCATGGTGGCGGCACCATCGTGCACCTCACCAATCTTATGGCTTACACCTGTATAAAAAAGGATACGCTCCGTTGTCGTCGTCTTGCCCGCATCAATATGCGCCATGATTCCGATATTACGATAACGTTCCAGCGGGGTCTTACGAGCCACGTCGATACTCCTTACAATCCATCAAATTCAAAAGAACAAACACTAAAAAACTAACTTAACAATCCAAACGGGGCTTACCAGACAACGCTTACCAGCGGAAGTGAGAGAAAGCCTTGTTTGCCTCGGCCATACGATGCGTTTCATCGCGCTTCTTGAATGCGCCACCACGCTCGGCAACAGCATCAGCAATTTCATTACCCAGACGATCAGCCATGGTGTGCTCCGAACGACTGCGGGCATATTCAACCAGCCAGCGTACAGCCAGCGAATGCTGACGACGCTCGGATACCTCAATCGGTACCTGATACGTTGCACCACCCACACGGCGGGATTTCACTTCCACCATCGGACGCACAGCTTCCAGTGCCTGGTGCATCACAGCCAGTGGCTCAGAGCCGGTTTTCTTGGCTGCAATATCCATTGCTTCATAGACAATGGCTTCGGCAATATTCTTCTTGCCGTCAAGCATCACTTTATTGACAACATTCGAAACCTTGGTGTCAGCAAACTTCGCATCCGGAACGACCGGGCGGCGGGGGGCAGGACCTTTACGTGGCATCTGTCTATCTCCTCAATTACTTCGGACGCTTGGCGCCGTACTTGGAACGGGCCTGTTTACGACCTTCCACGCCGGTTGTGTCAAGCACACCACGGAGAATATGATAACGCACGCCCGGCAAATCCTTTACACGACCGCCACGGATAAGAACCACCGAGTGTTCCTGCAGCTTATGCCCCTCACCCGGGATATAAGCTGTAACTTCCTGACCATTGGTCAGACGAACACGGGCAACTTTACGCAGAGCCGAGTTCGGCTTCTTCGGGGTAGTGGTATACACACGGGTGCATACGCCACGGCGCTGCGGGCAAGCCTGCAGGGCCGGAACCTTATTGATTTTCCGCTTGTCCTGACGCGACTTGCGAATGAGCTGGTTAATCGTTGGCATTATTACCTCTTCTCCAAACTTTCACATCCCCCAAAGACCGCTTTTCAGACATGCCCATGGCGAAGGGTCGCGAACCTTAATGTCAGGCCATTTCACTGTCAACCGGCAAATCGGCAAAGAAAAAGCGCCGCCTGGGAATGCAGCTATAAGCCACGTCAGACGGCGCTTTTCAACACCCGGCTTATAAAGAATAACTAATCAGAAGCGGCTGTAGAACAAATCCGCACCGTAAGCCAGTTGAGTCTGGCCATTCGTCGCACGCGGCATCACCTTCGGCGATGGCATGCCAATCTGCAGTTTGCCATCTTCATAGGAGGCCATCGCCCTGGAGCCGCTGTATAAACCATATGCTGTACCGGCAATAATACCCACACCCGCGCCAACCACAGGATAACTCCAGTGATCGGTCGGCTTGTTGGAAATCAGCATAAAGCCCAGACCCACCAGTGCGCCAATGCCGGCGCCATAGGCTGAGTCCTCAAGTACATTTTGCACCTCGAAATCAGCTGCAGCCGCCTGAGCAGGAGCCATGGCCACAGCCCCCATCATCAGCACACCCATGGCTGTTGCCATTAATCCTTTATAATACATAGTCACCCCTTGTGGTATAAATGGTTGTACTTACAAAGCCTGCAGGATAGCCTCGCAGGCTTTCTTGGCATCGTCAAACAGCATCATCGTCTTATCCATATAGAACAGGTCATTGTCGAGCCCGGCATAACCCGGTGCCAGCGAACGCTTGATGACGATCACATGCTCGGCCTTACCCACATCCAGAATCGGCATACCATAGATCGGACTGGCCGGATCCGACTTGGCGGCCGGATTGGTTACGTCGTTCGCGCCTATCACCAGCGCCACATCGGTATCAGAAAATTCCGAATTAATTTCATCCATTTCATGCACGATATCATACGGAACATCGGCCTCGGCCAGCAGTACATTCATATGTCCCGGCATACGTCCGGCTACCGGATGGATGGCAAATTTCACGTCCACACCCTGAGCCAGCAAGGCGTCTACCATCTCCTTCAGTGCATGCTGAGCCCGCGCCACCGCCAGACCATAGCCGGGCACAATCACAACACTGCGTGAATTCTTGATCAGGAATGCTGCATCCTCGGCAGCACCAGCCTTAACCGGACGATCACCTGTTGCCTGCGCTGCGCCGCCACTGGCCGCCTCGCCGCCAAAACCGCCAAGCAGTACATTAATAAGCGAGCGATTCATCGCCTTGCACATAATATAAGACAGGATGGCGCCCGATGAGCCAACCAGTGCGCCAGCGATAATCAGCATATTGTTGCCCAGCGTAAAACCGATACCCGCAGCAGCCCAGCCCGAATACGAGTTCAGCATTGATACAATCACCGGCATGTCCGCACCGCCAATCGGTACAATCAGCAGCACACCGAGCACCAGCGCAATAGCCAGCATAACCAGAAACGGCAGCCATGCCTGAGTGATGCAGAACAGGATGCCGGCCACGATCATGGCCGTGCCGAGAATGAGGTTCAACCAATGCTGGCCGGAAAATACCAGTGGCCGCCCGGAGAGTAGCGCCTGCAGTTTACCAAAGGCAATCAGCGAAGCGGTAAAGGTGATCGCACCGATAAATGTGCCAAGAAACAGCTCAATACGACTTGCCAGATGCAGGCCACCATCGGCGTCAGCAATACCGTAGGCCTGAGGGTCATATAGGGCCGACACGGCGATCAACACAGCTGCCAGACCAACGAGTGAATGCATGAAAGCGACTGTCTGCGGCATATGCGTCATCGGCACCTTACGTGCAGCGACACCGCCGATGATACCGCCCACTGCTACCGCAACGACGATCCAGGCATAGTTCTGTACCGCATCGAGCTGCAAGGTCACCAGCGCTGCAATTCCCATACCCAGCATGCCAAAGGTATTGCCCCGGCGAGCTGACTCGGGACTGGAAAGGCCTTTCAGGGCCATAATAATTAAAATTGAAGCGGCGAGGTAGGCCAGTGCCACCATATTTGCGGACAACATCGTTTCCTCCTTACTGCCGTTTCTTGAACATGGCCAGCATGCGCTGGGTTACCATAAAGCCACCGAAAATATTCACCGCAGCCAGGCCAACCGCCACCAGACCGAGCGCCGTGGCCAGATTCATCTCCACTGGCCCTGCGGCCAGTAGCGCTCCGACAATAATAATACTGGATATCGCGTTGGTGACGCTCATCAGCGGCGTGTGCAATGCCGGCGTCACATTCCAGACCACGTGATAACCGACAATCACAGCCAGCACGAATACGGTAAAGGAAAAGACAAACGGATCGACCGGCGCACTGTGCGCGGCCTGTGCTGCAGCCTGTGCTACATCATGGGTTGCTGCGATACTCATGCCGCCCCTCCTTTCTCAGCCAGCAAGTCGGGCTTGAGAAATTCACCGTTACGGCAAAGCAATGCAGATTCGATCACTTCATCCTCCATATTCAGGTTCAGCGTCCGGGCTTCACCATCCAGCATCAGGCTGATGAAATTGAATATATTACGCGCATACAACTGGCTGGCATCGGTGGCCATCAGTGACGGGATATTACCCACCCCCATCAGGGTCACGCCGTGCTTCTCAACCACCTGATCCAGTTCGGACAGCGGGCAGTTGCCACCCATCTCAACCGCCAGATCAACGATCACCGAACCCGGACGCATGGATTCAACCATTGCCTCAGTAATCAGCACAGGAGCCGGCTTACCCGGAATCAGTGCAGTGGTGATAATGATATCAGCCCTGGCCGCATGTTCGGCAATCAACTCGCCCTGACGACGTTTATAATCATCATCCATTTCCTTCGCATAACCGCCTGCATCCTCGGCATCCACATCTGTCTCCACTTCAACAAACTTCGCCCCCAGGCTTTCAACCTGCTCTCTGGCAGCTGCGCGCACATCGAATACATCCACCATGGCGCCCATACGTCTTGCGGTGGCAATCGCCTGCAGACCCGCCACGCCGGCACCCATAATCAGCACCTTGGCCGGCTGCACGGTTCCGGCAGCCGTCATCAGCATCGGAAAAAAGCGCTGATAATACTGCATGGCCAGCAACACGGATTTATAACCGGCAATATTAGCCTGTGAAGAGAGCACATCCATACTCTGCGCACGCGAAATGCGCGGTATCATTTCCATACAGAAATAACTGAGCTGCCTGTCGTTGTAATCACTGAGCAGCGGATTGGTAAAAGGAGCCGCCGTGCTGGCTACCGCACTGCCTTTTTTAACATGCTTTAACTCATCCCTAGACAGCGGTGCCACCTTGAGTACCAGATCGGCAGCAGCCACAACAGACTTGAAATCCTTGCTCAGGCTGGCGCCGGCCTGCTCATAATCGGCATCGGGGAAACGGGCTGCCGCTCCGGCCCCCTGCTCAACCACCACCTCGCATCCGGCAGCAATAAATTTTTTGACAGTTTCAGGTGTTGCCGCCACACGTTTTTCGTGCGTCTGGGTTTCGGCTGGAACCGCGATCAACATCGTTTCACTCCCCTGGGTGCTTCTATCCCCTGAATTTCGAGTATCAGGATACCAATGTCGGAAAAGGGCATGCCCCTTCAGAAGGGGGAAAGTGTAGGACCGGCTGCCGCTTTTACAAGTCCAAGGCGACCCTGGTAACCAACCCGTCGCGATCCAGCGGTAGTTCAATGTCCACCAACTCCGCCGCCGGCACATAGGCATGGGCATAACACAACAATTCATTATCCACAATTTCGCCTGCAAGCATAAGCACATCCAGATCCAGCGTGCGCGGCCGCCATGAGCCTTCGGAGCGATCCCGCCCCTGAACATCTTCCAGAGACTTCAGTTGTTTTCTCAGCGATGCCTCGTCAAAGCCGGTTTTAATCATGCAACAGGCATTATAGAAATCATCCCCGTCCATGCCGACGGCTTTCGATTGATACACCGAGGAGAAGCGCACCTCACTGAAAACTTCACGCAAAGCATCGGCGGCCTGCTTCAGATTCTTCTCAGGCTCGATATTCGAGCCCATACCGATCAACGCATCGTATGCCTTCTCACTCAACGGCTGCCCCTCTCAATCAGCACGGCCACATTCTCGCTTCCACGCACAGCCCCCGGCTTGGACATTTTGAGCCTGAGCCATGGCACATCAAACTCCTTGAGAACTATGCTGGCGCAGGATTCGGCCAGCGATTCGATCAAACCAAAACTGGATGCCTCAACAAAGGAGATCAGCCGCTTGGACACAGCCTTATAATCCAGCGTGTCAGCAATGTCATCGCTCTGGCCGGCCCTGGAAATATCCCAGGCCATCTCCAGATCAATGCGCACCATCTGGCGAATTTCACGCTCCCAGTCATAAATGCCGATCACGGTTCGAATCTCCAGGCCCTCTATTAAAACAAGGTCTTTTGCATTCATGTGCATCTCCTTTGCATGCTTTCCCACTGTGCCAAGCTTGACATAACAACCCCCGCCGACACAATTCGCCGCGTTTTTTTAGGGGATCAAAGGAGCCTGCAACATGGGAAACAACACTATCAAAGTCACTGACGAAATCGTCTCATGCTCGGATAACGGCCAGCATCCCCTGGTATATATCAACCTCAAAGCCGGCTCCGGCCGCTGCCAGTACTGCGGTCAGAAGTTCGAACGCACAGTCAATACTCCCGCACAGGAAGTCCGCTCCGCCGCCTGAGCAACATACCAGACGCTGAACCCGTTTCGTCTGCATCCATCACATCCTCATCTCTGCCTGAACAGCTTTGCCGAATCTGCAGGCTTGTTTACGAAGCGGCCTGCCGCTGACGACACACCTCAAACAGAGCCACGCCCGTCGCTACTGATACATTCAGCGATTCAACCGTGCCCGGCATCGGAATGCCGATCAGCCGATCACAGGTTTCACGCACCAACCTGCGCATGCCCGAACCCTCCGAACCCATCACCACGGCCAGAGAGCCGGTCAAATCCAGCGCATAAATCGACGCCTCGGCTTCGCCGGCCAGGCCCACCGTCCAGAAGCCTTTTTGCTGTAACTTTTCGATAGCCCGTCTCAAATTCGTCACCTTCAACACGGGTAGTCGTGCCAGTGCGCCACAGGCCGATTTCGCCACCACCGGAGAATGCAGATCGGCCGTATTGTCCTTTGGAATCACCAGACCTGCACAGCCGGCCGCTTCGGCCGTGCGGATACAGGCGCCAAGATTGTGTGGATCGGTTACCTGATCGAGCAACAACACCAGGGGTGATGTCTCCATATCCAGTCCTTTCAGCCACTCTGCAAAGGATATGGCGACCGCCGCACCTGATGCCGGCACTTTCGCCACCACGCCCTGATGCGGCACACCTTCGGCATGGCGAGCCAGCGCCTCTCTCGGCACAAAAGAAAAACGAATACCGGCCTTTTTGGCCAGATGGATCAGCTCATTGATGCGCGGATGATGCTTGCCATTCTCAATCAGAAGTTCATCGACCGCCTCGCCCGCTTCCAGTGCATGTTTCACGGCATGAATACCTGCCAGTGCGCTCATTCTAGCTCCTTATCTTTCGCCTTCACTTTGGCGGCATATTCACGCTTTTGCAACGCGTCGAAATGTTCCCTTACTGATATACCTCAGGCGATAAAAGTATGATTTCGGTAGTGGCCAGCACAACATATACAATCGTACCCCACACCCATGCCTTTCTTGTCCAGGCAAAGAGCAACAGCACTAAAAACACACTGAGTAACAGATTCAGTATATTATACGGATCAAAGTACGCTATACCGAAGAATGGCGGATTGATGAGGAAGGCAACCAGATAATAAACCGCCAGTACTGCCAGAGTCCAGCGCCCATTCTGCTGGAATATTTGCCAGGCACTTTTCCCTTCCTTGAAAATTCGCGGCACAACCAAGGCACCGGCAGAAAACAAAAGCAGGGCAAGGAACAGCATCACCACAAACTTTTCCGCCGTCCAGGAATGAATCAAATCACGCAATTCAAATATGGCCCATAAAAACTGCATTTGCTCGACAAACACAATCGCTGCCCATAGCAGCGGCAACCAGTCCAGAGGGGTTGTCTTGCGGTTCCTGAAAGCATCCACAACATCTTTCAGCAGCTCGGTAATCCCCAGGCCGAGAATCAGCATCAAAATGGATACCACATAACCAAACGCACTCATACCACCCCCCAGCCTGTCGATTCAGGAAAACTCTGAAAACTATGCATACTGCTGCTGAAAAGCGGTGATGAATTCATCCAGCATATCGGCCGGCAGGACATTGATACCGGCCGCCGCCTTACGGCCACCGCCGCTGGGGAACTGCATGCATAACGCATCAGCACCGGTTTTGTTCGAAAACGGGGCGCGCACACTGATACGGTAATGGCCATCATCCAGCACCGTGACCAGTGCATGAGCACGCTCCGGATGTTCCCGCGCCAGCTGGTTGCCGTACACGCCGGACACACGCCGCGCCCATGCCTCATCCGGCAACATCAGCACCACCGTACAAGTTGTTTCAGCCGCCACTTCCGACTTTTCAGCCCTGGCCATATCCGAAGCAAAGCCTTCGGCCAGAACCTTGAAGGCATCGGTCTCAGCCATAAAATCGAACGGGCTCTCGAACGGCTGGATGGCGCAATACAAATCGGCCGGATGAAAATACAGATCATCGAGTGTGACACCATAACCATTGTAATTGATCAGCGTGCCCAGATGCTCAAGCTGTATCATTTGCTCGGTATCGTAGCCCAGCGGCAGCGCTGCTTTTTTCGCTGCATCGAACATATTATCACCGAAGGCCGCGGTCACGGCCCAGGGGAGATGAGCGCCCTGCAGATGCGCATTGACCAGCAGGCTGGTGCAGGTATCAGCGGTGGTGTCGATATGTGCAGACAGGTTAGCGGATGCGGGAATCTCGCCGGCAAAATGATGATCGAAATATTCGACATAAGCACCGGTATCGAGCAAACGAATCAGATCATCGCGATTCTTGTCCAGTGATATATCGAGCACCGTGATGCGATGACCATCTCCAGCCTCAACCTTTTTCAGCAGCGCAATGTCGCGCTTCACACCTGTGACCAGCTCGGCATCTACCGGCTCCGCCAGGCGCAACTGATGCAATGCGCAAATCCCGTCGGCATCGCCGTTGAATACATCAAAATTTTTCATACTTTCACACCCTCTCAATGAATGGTGGCAGGCTAGCTGAAACGGATACCCGCCTCACCAATGAATATCAATACCAGCCATGTTTCTTGAACGACAGCACCTCGGTGCCGGCAACCAGAAAATGATCCAGCACCTTCATATCCAGCGCCTTGCAGCTTTCCGCCATGCGCAGGGTCAGGTCGATATCCTCACGACTGGCATGCGGTGCGCCCCCCGGATGATTGTGAAACAGGATCATCGCCTTGGCATCGAGTTCAAGCGCTCGCTTCATCAGATTGCGCGGATATACAGCCGTGCGATCAACCGTTCCCTCAAACAGTATCTGGGTGGCCAGATGCCGATGCTGCTGATCGGTGAAGATGGCGCCAAAACATTCCATACCGCGCCCCTGCACCAGCAGGCGCAGATGCGCCTTCACCTTTTCCGGCCGGTCGAATACCGATTTCCCGGGCAGATCGGAAGCCAGATAACGCACCTCGACCTGACGAATCAGGGTCAGAAATACTGCTCCCTTCTCGCCGAGACCTTCAATCTGGGCAAGTTCCGCCGCCGTCGCATCAAACACCCCGGCCAGGGTTCCGAATACCTTGAGTAAATGTTTGGCAACCGGCTTCACATCCACACGCGGAATGGCATAGGTGAGCAACAGTTCAATTACTTCATAATCATGAAAGCCGGCCATACCTGTCCTGACAAAGCGCTGGCGCAGGCGGTTGCGGTGACCCTGCGCCGTCTCCTGGTTCGTCTGATTCATATCACCATGTAAGCGCAATGTATCTGATGCGTCAAATATACGTCATGGTCATGCATCCTGCGGGAAACCAATATTCGACATCCGGCCCGTATCCGGCCTACAATCATGGCATGCGACATCTGAGGCCCCAGCTCATCAAGCTGCTTGATCAAGCACGAGTGCAGCATCGCCTGGAAACCATGCAGCCACACCTGATGGCTGCCCTGACACATGATTTCCTCTCCCTGCTGCCTGTCGGCAAGTCACGTGCCACGGGGAAATCAAACCGTATCGCCATATGTTCACGCACACTCAGCTACGGCAATCTGCATCGTCACATCATCACCATCCGTTGCCCGGACCAGGCTTTCTATCTTGATGCTATCAAGGGCTACCTGATCCGCAATCGTATTCAACCCATCGGCCAGCAGACCATGGTGGCGCGCATGAGTTGCGACGAAAACTTCTGCAATCTGGAACTGCGCGAACCCGACACCAACGACGAAGATAATTTCATGTTCATCGCACTACACATTTCAGCCACACTAACGCCGGAGCGGCCGCCGCTGCATCGCGATATTCAGGCCATCCTTGAAGCGGTGGATTTGTCGGTACGTGATTTCGAACCCATGCGTAGGTTTATCGCAGGCTGTAGTAGTCGCCTGATGGCGGACGCCCCTGATGCCGCCGCCCTGCTGGAATGGATGAACGACAACCGCTACCTGTATTTCGGACTGGAAGCCAGTGATAAACGACTTGGTCTTTCCCGCAACCGGCGTGTTTTCAACCGTATCGTCCCGCATCTGGCCAATGACATCGCTCAATGCGCAGCGCCCGAAAAACCGGGAGTGACCTGGCTGAACCTGACTGCAAGTCAGTATTATCTATACAGCGCCGCCAGCATCGAGGTGGTGCGTATCTGCTGGCGCTCCGGAAAAGGTTCGCTCGAACATGCCATCATCATTGGCCATTTCTCGCGCAGTGCCCGCTTTGCCAACACCAGTCATCTGCCGATACTCTCAAGCTACTGGCGCGAGCTTGCCTCCGATCCGCTGCTGCAACATTCAGCTTTTTACCGCCGCGAGTTACGCACCCTGTTCGACCGTCTGCCCAACCGCATCCTGCTGTCCACACGGGCCGGCGACTGGCTGGAACCCTTAAAACAGATTATCGACATGGCCGATCCAAAACAGTCCATCGCCCACTGGCTACCCTGTGTTGACGGCAACATGGACACATTGCTCATCTCCTTTGCCGTAGAACGTTACGGGCCAAAGGTCATGCAGCGCATGCTGGCCGCCATTGCAGGCAAGGGGGTTAATATCCACGGCCACGAATCTTTCGGTATCGGCACACATCGCATCATTCTGATTGGCATCGAAAAACCGGCCAGGGGCATTGATACCGAGCTGCTTAACAGGCTTGTACAACGCTGTATCATTTTCTGGAAAGACATTGCCAAGGGTGATGTTCTGCATCATGCCGATACGCTGAATATCCCCGAAGCGCTGAAGGAGCTGGAGGCTCTGCCGCCGCTGTATCAGGATCTGTTTCCGCCGTTCCAGTTCGCCCGCGACCTGGAAATGCGGCAACTGGTTCATACCAGCCATCGCATTCATGTGCGCATCCACCCCAAAGAAGATGATATCAATGTGCATATCTATTCACATGCGCAACCATCGCTTGGCCGACTCGTCGACACCCTGCGCGCCTTCGGCCTGGACCCGGTTCAGGAATGGCTGGTGCCCTTCGGCAGGTCGGAAGAGACTGCCCCGGATGGTTCATCAAAGATATGTGAGCCATGTACATGCATTTATATCAGCACCCTGGCCTGTAAATCCCCCCGGCCGCTGGGCGAAGAGGATCAACATCGCTTGCGCCGCGCTCTGGCCATGATCCTCAATCAGGAGTCCGATCACGATCCACTCAATGCCCTGCTTATTCTGGCCGAGCTGGATGTCAATGAAATCGCCATCCTGATCACCCTGCGCAGCCATCTGATTCAGCTCATGCCCGATGCCGCCCTGCTGCCCCTGTCCGATATGATGATACGTCATCCGCATGTCAGCGCCGCCCTGTTGCGACTGTTTACCGCCCATCATCTGCTCGGCATACCGACAAGCTTTCTGGCCGATGCCCGACAGGCATTTCATGAATCCATGCAGCGTGTCGAAACCCTGACCGATGATCGCTGGTGCCGTGCCCTGGCTGAACTGGCTGAGGCCAGCCTGCGCACCAATGCCTTTATCCGCCATGCGGGCAGTCCGCTGGCCATTAAGATTGATCCTGGAAAACTCAGTTATGCGCCGCATCCACGTCCGTATCGTGAAATTTTCATGCATGGCATCCATATCGAGGGCGTACATCTGCGCGCCGGGCCTATTGCCCGCGGTGGCCTGAGATACTCTGATCGTCCGGCGGATTTCCGCACCGAAGTACTGGAGCTGATGAGTACGCAAACCATTAAAAACGGCCAGATTATCCCCATCGGCTCGAAGGGCGGCTTTGTTGTACGTAATGAAGCTGACAGCGATAGCAAGGGCGCGGCCTTCGTGCTTGAACAATACCGCACCTACGTGCGCACACTGCTGGATCTGACCGATAATCTCGTGCAGGGACAGGCCCTGCCGCCGGACGGCATCCGGATTCCTGAAGATGATATGGATGACCCTTATCTGGTGGTAGCCGCCGATAAAGGCACGGCCCGCTTTTCCGACGATGCCAATGAAGAAGCGCGATTGGCCGGCTTCTGGCTCGATGATGCCTTTGCCAGCGGCGGCAAGCATGGCTACGACCACAAGGAGGTCGGCATTACCGCGCGCGGAGCCTGGGTCTGTGCAGCACATCATTTCTCCAGAATGGGCCTTGATGCCTACAAGGATGACATCAGCTGCGTCGGTATTGGTGATATGGCCGGCGATGTATTCGGCAACGGTATGCTGCTTAATCCGAACCTTCGACTGCTGGCCGCCTTCAACCACCGGCATATTTTTCTCGACCCCGAACCGGATACAGAGCGCGCCTTTGCCGAGCGCCAGCGCCTGTTCAATGAAGTGGCCGGCTGGGATGCATACAACAGTGATTGCATCAGCGCCGGTGGCGGCGTCTTTCCACGCACCAGTAAGCGTATTTCCCTGCCTGAGCAGGTACAGCGCACCCTCGATATTGAGGAGAGCGAACTGAGCGGCGAGGCGCTGATTCGGGCCATTCTATGCGCCCCGGTAGACCTGCTCTACAACGGCGGCATCGGCACCTATGTCAAGGCCAGTAAAGAGAGTCATGCCGATGTTCGCGACCCGGTCAACAATGCTGTGCGCGTCAATGGCAGTGATCTACGCTGCCGGATAGTGTGTGAAGGCGGCAACCTTGGCTTCACACAACAGGCCCGCATCGAATATGCCCACGGTAACGGTATCATCAATACCGATGCCATGGATAACTCTGCCGGCGTTGATATGTCCGATCATGAGGTCAACCTGAAAATCCTGTTTACCTCGCTGGCCGGCAAATCACTGGGACAGGCCCAGCGCAACCGCACACTAAAACGGCTCACCGATGCCGTCACTGAACAGTGTCTGCTGGACAACACCCATCAGTCGCGGGTCCTGACCCTGGCTGAACTTGATGCAGTCGAACATCCGCCACGCTTACAGCGGCTGCGCGACACATTACGGGAAGACGGATGGCTGGACGAAGCCGTAGCTCCGCATATTGAGGATGACGAACTCCTCGGCCTGCGACCCCAGCTGTCCATTCTGGTCGGACAGGAGAAAAACCGTATTCATGCGCAGCTTGCTGAAGCCCAATTCGAAAAAACCACAGCCTTCGCACAGGATATGCTGAACGATTACTTTCCGAGCAGCCTGCACAAACACTATGGCGATCAATTATTACACCACGCGCTGGCCCATGAAATCATCTATACCCAGGCTGCCAACCATGTCGTCAATTACATGGGTCTGGGTGCCGTCCATCATCTGCAAACCCTGCTGGATAGCAGCACGGCGGAGATTGTCGAAGCTTTGATGATGACTGAAAGAATGCTCGATGCAGTCAGTCTGCGTCAGCTGATCTGGCAACAGGTAAGCGACATTGATATTGCCGCGCGCATGCATCGAGCATTACAGGAAAACCTGATGCGTTTTGCCGAGGAACTGCTGCGTCTTTGCCCCGTTAACGAACTGACGCCGGCCTGGATCGAGAAGCAGCAGAAGGCACTGCATCATTTCCGCAAATCTCTCGCCGCACAGGGTGTCGGCGGTATAGAAAGCAGTCGCTACCTATCGCTTTTGAAAACCGCATCCCAGATCGGCCTGTCGACTGAAGATGCCGCACACTTGGCCGCCATGCCCGAACTGGCTCATGCGGCATGTGCCGTGCATCTGTCCACAAGCCTGAAAATACCCCTGACACGATGTCTGAAGGCCAGTCAGGCATGCCTGCATGTGCTGCCTGTCGAGCAGATGGAAGAGCCGCTTCGCTCGCCTGACTGGGGAGGGGAGGATGCCCATAGCCTGCGCCGCGAATGGCTGCACCGTCTGGCACTACTCAAGGAACGGGCCATTCGACAGCTGCTCGAACAGGATACAAAAAACCTGATCGAGGCTGGTGAAGAACTATGGTGCCAGCATCCACGCTGGCTGGAACTGGAAAGCTTCGGTGAGCAGTCAGGCGAAAATGATGAGGAGCATGCTGAAGCGCGCCGGATGCGCCTGATGCTGGCCCTGACCCGTTTGGAGTCCATTGTCGGCAACGTCTGACAACAAATACGGGAGAACTCAGGTGGTTTCTTCGGGCCTGGATCCCGGCAGGGAGCGTGCCAGCGGCACCCCCAGACAGGCCACAAGTGCGCAGATATAGAATGCCCACGCATACCCCCATGCTTCGACAATCAGGCCACAGCCCATAATGCCAATCATACTGCCCAACCCAAAGCCTGCCGCAGAATACCAGCCCTGAGCCGAGGTATGGCGTTGCTCCGGAGCCAGCCGTTTGACCCAGGCTATCGCCGCCACATGAAAAGCGGCAAAACTCGCAGCATGCAGGCATTGCAACAGGGCGGTCAGAACCGGATCGGTGGTCAGACCGGTGCCAAACCAGCGCAGCGCAGCCAGTATCAGACAAACTGCAAACAGCATTGCCGGAGCGACCTGCTGCATAGGACGCGACCAGCGCCACATCAGGATGATTTCAGCCAGCACCCCGAGCACCCAGTACATGCCGATTTGCCAGCCGGTATAACCTGCAGCAGCCAGATACAGACTGAAAAACCCGTAATAGGCGCCATGCGACACCTGCATGATAAAGCTCACACCCAGCAGACGATAAAAGGCGGCAGAAAACGGAACCCGCTGCTGCCCATCCGGACTTTTCTTATCCAGCACGGGGAATCCGCCTGCGGCCATAGCGGTCACCAGCATCAGTACCGCCAGTACAACCGGAAGATTTTGCATCGCAGGCCCTGTGAGAAAAAGTCCCCCGGCCAGTGAGGCGATAATAAAGCCTATCGAGCCCCATACCCTGAGACGCCCGTAATCGGCCAGAGCCGCCTCGGACACCGACACCGACAGACCATCCGTCAACGGCAGTATTGCGGCCCAAAATATACCGAACAAAAGAACCAGCAACCCCATAAGCAGCAAGTGTTCGGACACACCGATGCCAAATGCCGCCAGTGCTGCCAGTAAAGAGGCCGTGATAATAAAACGCTGCACCCATCGATGCGGATGCTGATCAAGTAGAAAGCCAATACCCGGCGGTGCAATCACCTTGGCTGCAGCCAGCAATCCGGTCATGACGCCAATCATTGTTACATTCAGGCCACGTCCGTCCAGATAGACCGGAAAAAAAGGCAGGATCAAACCCATGGCCGCAAAATAGGCAGCATAAAACCAGCGGATGTGATGCAGAGAACGTGCCGTAACCATGGCAAACAGCCTAACTGCGCCCCTGCTGCTGTCACCTGAAGTTTGGCTTGCACGGGATTCATGCTTGCTCCACATTTAGGCCATGCGCCCAATCATGTTGACCATGCTGATAGCCATACTGTTTGCCCTGCCGAGTGGCTGTTCGCTGGGCAGCAGCGGTATTGAGATGGTCCCGGGCTGGAAGGCTCAGTCCCTTGTCGTCTGGCGCCAGTCCCGCCCGGACATGCTGGCCCTGTCCAGAGATGGCAAATGGCTTTATGTCAGCGGGGAAACCAAAGCCAGCATGCTATCGCCAAGCCTGATGGCCATTCATCTGCCCAGTGGCCGGCATCAGATTCTGTTAAATGGTTTGCACCGTGCCGATGCACTGAAACTCGCTCCCGACGGCAGCCTGTGGATCGGCGAGGAATTTGATCAAGGCCTGATCTGGCGCATAGCTGAACCGGATACTTTTCCGGTCGAACAGGTCATCGACCGCAGCAGTCTTGATTCAACCTTTCCGGCTCTGACTTCATTGCCGTGGGCCGGTCGATTTTCCCATGAGGGAATCGCCTTTTCCAAGGATAAGCATTATGCATACCTTGCTGATGAACACCAAGGTGGCGGGCTTTACCGGCTCAATTTAAAAACCCGAAAATTGAAAGTGCTTCACCCCTCCGATGGCTGGCTCACAATTCGTGATCCGGACAATGCGCGCAGGGAAGCTGCATCCCTGCATGCACGAAAATTCAATCGCCTTGAAGATATGGAACCCCTTCCCGACGGAACGATTCTGATGGCGGAAACCGACACAGGTAAAATTCTGGCACTTCGCGACAGTCCTGATACAGGCGCCAAACCCAGTATAAGTTCGTACCTGCAACGGCCGGAAATACAGCATCCCGACAACCTTGCCTGGGACACAAAGCGCAACTGGCTCTGGATTACCGATGATGATACCCCTTCCCGTCTATGGGCATGGAGCGGCAATCAACTGTTAATGGTTGCCAGCCATAAGCAAGCCGCAATTACCGGTGTGCTGGCCCATGGGGAAGTTATCTATGTGAATTTACAGCAGAAAGGGAAAGGTGCAGAGCTAACCCTGAAGCTCACCGAAACACCCTGAAATGAGAGCCTGACATGGAGGTATGGCTGACTATCGTGCTGCGGCAACTGATTCTGTACAGCCTGCCCGTTCTGATCTCGCTGACCCTGATCTCACTGCTTGAATCACGCCTGACTAAAACCACCCTGCCACATTCTTTCTTTGCCATCGGCGGGCGGGAAAGCTGGTTACCCATGCTGGCTTCGCTGGCGCTGCATCGGGGCATCATCATTGCGCCGCCACGACCCGTGTGCTTTGGTTATCAAGCTGCCGGCATTCGTTTCATCGGACATCTGATGCTCTGCACCATTGGCTTTGTTCTCTACGCCTGGAGCCTGCAACATCCGCCTCCGGCAGGACTGCCCCCGCTACATCACTGGTGGGCCAAGGTGCTGATGTTTTTTAATCTGTGTATGGCTGCCATGCACACCCTGCCACTACCGCACATGCTGGTCGGTGAATGTCTGATGCGGTTGCCATGCATGCCGAGATTCGCGATGCACCTGCATGAACAACGCACCCTGTTGCTGATGACAGTACTGGCGGCATCCCCGGTGCTGGACTGGCTTCTCGGCGGCCTGCTGGTATTCCCTGTCTACGAAGAGCTGAGTATTCTTGCCCATCATCTGGCGTAATATGATTTAAGCCTGATTTGCGAATCAGAAGATCATCACCCGATAAAAACGCTCAGCAAACCGCCTCGCGGACCGGAATCTCCCTGTGCAACGTGATCGATGCCTGCAACATCGGCAGCACTGCAACTGCACCGATGCCCTGTCCGATATCCATGTGCAGACTGGCCAGAGGCTCCAGCCCCAGCTCGTCGAGTACCGCTCGATGGCCCGGACAGGCACAAACATGGCTTGCCAGCATCCAGCCGGCAATGCGTACATCCCAGGCTGTTGCCGCCAGCGCAGCTGCTGCTGAAACCAGCCCATCCAGCAGCACCGGCACCCCGTGTCTCGCCGCAGCACGATAAAAACCTGCCATCGCGGCGATTTCATAACCACCCAGCTCACGCAATACATCATGGGAAGGGGTATCCTTAGCCCGAACCAGTGCTTCCTCAACAGCAATCATGACACGCTGATCCGAAGCACCGGTCGCAGCCCCATGATAGCCCAGCACATCCTCCGGCATTAAACCGGCCAGATGACAAATGACTGCAGTCACTGCAACGCCATTTCCCCGCCCGATATCACCGGCAATCAACAGATTCGCCCCGGCAGCTACACGCATATTGGCCATTTCTTCACCAATACCAACAGCCTCCCAGTAATCCTCCTGACTCATGGCGGACTCACTGGCAATATTCCCGCAGCCGCTGCTGATTCTCATGTTCACAAGACCTGATACATCACTTAAATCCTCTGCTATGCCAACATCAACAAGGCTGACATCGGCTCCGGCCGATGCGGCAAGCATATTGACCGCGGACCTTCCTTCAGCAACAAGCCTGGCTTGCTCGGCCGTATCAATCCCCTGATCCGATGCCAGCACCTCGGATGCCACCGCATGATCAGCTGCAAACAGCACCACAGATACATTCAGATCATCCGGCAGCGCCCTGCCCTGACGGGCAGCAAACCAGCAGGCGAGCTGACTTAAACGCCCAAGCCCATGCGCCGGAACCACCAGCTCCGATTGATGTGCCTGTGCCTGTTTGAAAGCCTGTTGCTCAATTGAAGGGATTCCCATTCCAACGCTCCAATGACATGCATCTGCACATCATGATTGATACCTGCTGAAACAGTAACAGGTACCAGCCCGATTATAGACCATGAATCGGGAAATGGTGAAGGGCTGCCGCCAGACCCCGGGTTTATTGCCTAATCACGGTGTGGTTCAGGCCACGACTGACGCCTGTCGACCACGTCCCCGACAATCACAATCGCAGGTGATTTGCCAATAAGTTCTCCGCTGGATGCCTGTCGCAAGGTTCCAAAGGCCCGCTGCTCGTCCGGGCCACTTACGGCATGAAGAATGGCGACAGGCGTCGTCTCGGACATACCGGCTGCAAGCAGTTTCCCCGCGATCACAGCCAGATTTCTGGTTCCCATATAAATAACCAGCACCGGAAATGCCGCCACCAGAGCCTGCCAGTCAATACGTGATTCATCACTGGCCTCATGCCCGGTGATGAATGCCAGCGTCGAATTGATCACACGATCAGTCACCGGAATACCAGCCATGGCCGGGGCGGCAATGCCCGAGGTGATGCCCGGAATGATGCGAAAATGTATACCCGCCTGAACCAGTGACAGCATCTCCTCGCCACCACGGCCGAAAACAAACGGGTCTCCGCCCTTCAGACGCACCACACGTTTGCCATGCTGTGCGAGACGAATCAGCGTATCGCAAATATCATCCTGTCTGGCGGAAGGGCGACCGCCGCGTTTGCCGGCCGCTATTTTCTCAGCAGTCGGATCCACCATGGCCAGCACATCATCGGAAACCAGCGCATCAAACACCACCGCATCACAGTTCCTGATCAGGGCGGCAGCGGCCAGGGTCAGCAGTCCTGCATCGCCAGGCCCTGCACCGACCAGAGCCACCTCGCCGGGATGCAACGGATCAGAGAGTTTCATACAGCCTCCCGAAAGCGATCTGCCAGCCATGCACCAAATCCGTCATGCTCGGCCAGAGGCTTGCCTGTGTTCACTTCCATGCCCTGCCGTTGTCCAAGCTCGATCAACACATCAAGGCTCCGGCCCGGAAACAGCAGCACCGGCTGAATCAGCACCTGCGCAAGAGCGGACTCAGACCACAGCGCGAGCACCGATTCAGCATCACACTGGCCGTGCAAGCCGGCGATGGCCGGCAGCGGAAATTTTTTACTGACATCATACAGGCTGGCCATCAGAGATTCGGCGCCTGTCAGGCGATACAGCGCAAACATCACAGCGCGCTGCTTCTGCCGCGCCTGTTGGGCAAGCTCCAGCGCCATGCGGGCCATGTCCGCCGGAAACTCCGCCGGCCCGTTCACCAAGCGGCCGGAACATCTCTCAATTATGGCCGGAACATCCTGCTGCATGTGCCTGCCCCGGGTCAGGAATAACGGTAGCACGTGCGCTCCTTCGGGTAGATTCTCGCCCAGAAATATCGCATCAACCGCCTCGCCAAGGCAATCGGATACCTGGCCCCTCAAATGTTCGACAGCTTCGCGATGTTTCGGATCAGGAGAGCCGTGCGAAAGAAGAACCTTCAAAACTCAATCCCCTGCGTGGCCGGAATCCCCTGATCAAAGGCATGCTTGAGCGGACGCATTTCAGTCACCGTATGTGCCACATCCATCACCTCGGGAGCAGCATTGCGGCCGGTCAGAATCAGATGCATCCATTCAGGTCGTTCATCGCGGATGAATTCCGCGATCTCAACGCCTTTAATCCAGCCATAGCCCGAGCAATAATTGATTTCATCGAATACAAGCATATCAAACTCATGCGAGCGCAACTTGGCCTTGCAAAGCTCCCATATCTCACGACTGGTGGCGATATCCTGTTCGGGGTTTTTGGTGTCCCAGGTGAATCCGTCGCCCGGTGCATGCCACTCGATATTGTCGAAATGTTCGGCCGCTTTCTGCTCGCCGGTTTTCCATTTCCCCTTGATAAACTGGATCACGCAAACCTTCATACCCCATGCAGCAGCACGAAATACCATACCGAAGGCAGAAGATGATTTTCCCTTCCCCTCACCGGTGTGGACCAACACAATACCCTGCCTTTTTTCCCTCGGCTTCATCCCTTGCCTCTGTAATCCGGTATCAATGCATTGCCTTCCCGCATCAGCGGAGCCTCAAAAAGTTTTGATAAGCGTTGACTGTCAAACATCCTGTCCGCCCTACCATAGGCGACGCCGCCCCGGCCATCAATTAACACGACATTATCGGCGATGGCCATGGCCTGCTGGATATCATGCAGCACAACGACAATAGTACGCCCGCCATCCCGTTCGGCCTTGAGCATATGCATGCAACGAATCTGATGCTTCAGATCAAGATGGGCCGTCGGCTCATCAAGCAACCACAGGGGCGCATCGCGCAGCATCAGGGCAGCCAGTTCGACTCGCTGGCGTTCGCCGCTGGAAAGCTCACCCAGCGGTCGCTCCAGCAGTATGGCAATATCCATGGAGTTCGCCATGGATTTGATAGCCCCGATATTTTCATGTGCCGCAAGTTCAAGGCGCTGGCGAACAGTTAATCCAAATTCGACAGGCGGCAATTCACCCTGCCAGGCAATATGCCGGGGCAATTCATCACGTCTGTAGTCTTACAAATGCCTGCCGGATATTGCGATACCGCCGGATGCGGGAATCAACCCGGCCAGCGCAAGCAGCAGACTTGA
Organism: Zetaproteobacteria bacterium; assembly: GCA_021545585.1. Lineage (GTDB taxonomy): Bacteria > Pseudomonadota > Zetaproteobacteria > Mariprofundales > Mariprofundaceae > JAJRVH01. The sequence goes on along the minus strand of JAJRTF010000017.1, from coordinate 25,880 downwards.
TTTGCCTGCACCATTCGGCCCGAGCACAACGATCACCTGCCCGGCAAGCAGTTCACAATTCAGCCCGGATAACAGTGTTTGCCTGCCACGCGCAACCGCAACATCGGAGAGCTTCATCAGCATAGTCATTCAGGTGCGCCTCAACAGCAAGAATAAAAATACCGGAACACCGATGATGGCAGTTAGAATACCAACCGGAAGCTCGGCCGGAGCAATGATCGTGCGCGCTGCCGAATCGGCCAGCATCAGCAGCAAGCCTCCACAGACAGCCGAGGACGGAAGCACAAGCCTGTGCAGAGAGCCGAACAACAGGCGTATCAGATGTGGCACCACGAGTCCGACAAAGCCAATGGTTCCGGCCGCTGTCACAGCCAACGCTGTGACAGCCGAAGCGAGCAGCAACAATCGCTGGCGCAATGCCCTAACGTCCACGCCCAGAGCTTCGGCATGGCGCTCGCCAAGCAGTAACCGATCCAGTGAACGGGACAACAGCAGACCACAAGCAAGCGCTATACCCCAGGCCAGCAGCAATACCGCGATGGGAAGATCGGAATGCGACAAATCGCCCAGCATCCATGAAAAAGCGCGGAAAAGCCCCTGCTCAGGCAACAATGCCAGCAACAATGCCAGCACTGCCGACCAGAATGCCGCCAGCACCACGCCGGCGAGCAGCATGCGGTTTGCGCCCAGATGCGAGAAAAGCATCACAGCCGTAATACCGACCCATGCACCGGCGAATGCACCCGCCGACATCACCCATGCCGATTCAGGCATCAGCATCAGGCCTGCCACCGCACCTGCAGAAGCGCTGCCTGCCACACCCAGCACATAGGGCTCGGCCAGAGGGTTGCCCAACAACACCTGAAACCATGCGCCTGCCAGTGCCAGCATGCCGCCAACGGCAAATGCGGTCAGCAGGCGGGGAAAGCGCAGCTCCCAGAGAATAGTCTGATTCATGGCATCACCGGCAGCCAACGGGTTGATCCACTGTTCACCCGCACCCAGTGCAATATAGACCACGGCCAGCAATACACAGGCGCCAGCCATGAGCATGCTCCGTGAGCTGAAACGATTCAGGATCATTGGGGAACGGCCACCGTTCCTTCCGGCTGAACTTTCTGCATCAATAATTCCAGCGCATCAACAATTCTCGGCCCGGGACGGTGCATCAGGTTGGCATCAACGGATACCACCTGCACATTCGGCAGCCATACACGCCAATATGCCTGCCGCTCTGATGCATATGCATCCCGACCGGCGACAATAATCAGTTCGGGGCGAGCCCTGACCACACTCTCCGGATTAAGTCGTATGCCTTCCTGCGACACACCGTCAAATACATTCTTCAGACCGGCCTGACGCAGCATATCCTGCAGGAAGCCAGCACCTCCGACAGCCATCAGTGGCTGTTTCCATATTTCGTAGAACACCGTTGTCTTTCGCCCCTGAAACTGTGTCTGCAGGCGCTGCAGCCTGGCCTTGAGCTGATCGGCAAGTTTCTGGGCCGACTCTGAATGCCCGCTTAATGTCCCAAGACGCCGGATATCGGTGAACACCTCGGCAACCGATTGAGGATCACTGGATATCACCCGAACCCCGGCATAGCGCAGGGCTTGAAGCCCTGACAAAGCCGGATCCAGTGAAATGGCCAGTGTTGGCTTCAGGCGCAGCGCCGCCTCGACATACACCTGTGCATAATTCGCCACCCTTGGAAGCTTGCTGGCCGCCGGAGGATAATCACAGAAATCCCCCGCACCGACCACATCATCATCAGCGCCAATGGCGAACATGATTTCGCATACGTGCGGAGTCAAAGCCAGAATGCGTTCAGATGCCTGAACCGGCAGGGCGCCCAGCAACAATAGACTGATAAAGATAGCTTTCATGAGCGGTGGAACACCAGTCTGAAACGATAGAAACCGCTATCCAGTGGAAACGGCTCGGCCCGGTGTACGGTTTGTAACGCCGCACGATCAAGAACGGCATAACCGGAACCTGTGATCACCTCAAGCCCTGCAGCCCTGCCTCCACTGGCAAGGGAAAAACGAACTTCCACCGCCCCCTCAATACCTCGTCGACGGGCGCTGGCCGGATAATATTTAAAGCCTTCGAGATGCTGTCTGACCACGCTGCTCAAATGCTCACTGGAAAACTGACGATTCATTGTCGCTGCTGCATTGGCTACAGATTTTGCAGCCGCAGCGTGGATGTTCGTATCGGCATCACTGTCCACTACAGGCGTATCTTTGGCTCGCGAAAAGAGCAACTCTGCAACGGACTTATGCCTCTGTAGAAGCTTGGTCTTCGTATCAGGCTGCTGTATCCGTGCTTCATCAAGCCCCGGAACCTCTGCCTCCTCGCCGAGCAATTCCACTGTGACCCGGGAAACGCCATGGCTTGCCTGTATCGCTGAATGAGCGGGTTCATACAGGGTCCATGACATAAAAACCAGACCGTGGATGGCGGCACTCGCCACCAGCCACGGCCATAGCCCCATCAGCCTAGAAGCGATAGCTCACACCACTACGAACAGCAATGCCAGACGCCGGGTAAAAGAAATCAAAAGTGGCGTAGGTGCTGTATTTCTCGTTGGTCAGATTATCGACACGCACAAACATATCCATATCTTGCCAATGATAATTCACAACTGCATCCAGTAATAAATAAGAGGCCAGCTTATTTCTTGCATTCGCCTGATCACTGATCTGGAATGAACTGCCAACATAGCTCAGATTCATATTGGTTGAGAGGCTGTCATCCCAGGCCGCCATCCAAATCATACCAAGCCTGTTTTTGGCTACGGCAGGGATGCATTTGCCATCAAAAGCGCCACCCCGAAATGTTGCATTGGTGTAAGTATAATTGGCTGTTAACTGCAATAAATCATGTGCTTTCCAGTGGCCACTGAGCACAACAACATCATGCCGGGTCTTATCCGCGTAATTGTCATTGCTGAATGTTAATGGGTTGAAGAATATCTCACTATTGATGTCAGCACGACTCAGGCTCGCCTCCAGCCATGCCTTATCCCAGTCATAACGCAGGCTTGTACTGTAATGCTTTCCTGTCTGGGGCAATAAGGTCGTATCCACGCTGCCCAAAAAAAGATTGAAGTATTCATCAAGCACAGGGAAACGGAGTGATCGCGATGCGTTTGCCCTGAACCTTAATTGATCAGTCAGACCAATGGATGTCCCAGCCTCCCATGTTCCGATGGTATCAGACAGCTGGTTACCCGTGGACTGGAACGTTGTCTTCACTTTCTCGGAACGTGCACCGCCGGAGATATTCCAGCGTTGTTCCTCTCCTCCCAGCTCTATGAATCCATAATACCCCTGGCGGCTCCGGCTGATATCACTGGAGGAAAATGAACGTATTCCACCATGATTATCATCGATATCCGCACCGGCAACCAGCTTGACATGCAAGCCCTCGCCCCCGGTATAGATCAATTTAGGCCGCAAGGATCTGGTGCGCATAACAATATCCGTTGCGGAACCAAAACTGACAAATTCAGCATGTGTATCCCGATGCCGAAAGCCGCCATCAACATCAAACTCCAGGTGATCCCCGGCATTCAGCGTCAGCCCGGCATCGACAAAGCTGTCGGTCGTCTTACTGAAATCATTCGGGGATGATGCCTGCTTCCGGTTCACGGCCACCTGTGCCTGGCTTAACGGCCCGGGCAAACCCGCCCTGTCCCTGTGATGGTTTCCGGAAACGTGAAAATTTATATTTGGAGATATATCTGCTTCCGCTCTGGCGCCTGCATCAAATCGATCAAAAAATGAATTGTCGCGATAACCGTCTGTTGTCAGGCCCGACAGGTTCATTTCCAGCCGGGTCTTTTCTGAATCAGCACCGATTCGTACCTTGCCGGAAAATTCGCCGAAGCTGCCGCTCCCCAGACTGATATTGCCACCGGCCTCGGGGATGCGTGTGATGATATTAATCACACCACCGACTGCGCCATCGCCATAGAGTACTGAACCGCCACCATGCACGATTTCGATGCGTTCGATCTGATCCACCGGAATCTGCGTCCAGTCAGTGCCGGATAAATCCGGGCTGTTCACTCGCCGGCCATCAATTAACACGACCTGGTTGGATGCCCCTGTTTCACCGAAACCGCCTATATCCACTTGGGATTTTGCGCCAACACCGGTTGTGTCGCGCACAACGATATTGGGTTGTCCCTTCAGAATATCAACGATATTTTCAGCATGTGAAGCTTCAATGGTTTTTCTGTCTATCACCGCCACCAACTTTGATGATGTGATTGATGGTGATGCTACCCGACTGGATGTAACATCAATGATCCCGAGGTCTTCATTCTGTGCTAATGCCGTAGTGATGCTACTGGCCATGACTGCCAGACATGCCGACATGATATATGCTTTTTTCACTTTTCCTCCGCGCCCGCCGCGCAATATTATTATTGGAGGCATGGATCACGATGGAAAAAACATGGCGGAAGCAGAGGAGGATGAGGAGACAAGGCCACTACTCCGGCAAGCAGCCTCCCACCGAGGACTCATACCGATGACATGCAGGTAATCCCGTCATGCCGTGCATCGGGCCGGTCTCCTGGCTTGCCGTCATCCTCTGCCATGCCTGCCTTCCCGGTTTCCAGTGGCTTTGCATGGCATTGTCAGGCTTACAGTAGCGGGGGCTGCGCCGGACTTGGTCAAAACCTCACCGGACTTCCCGTTTCACCCTTGGTCGAAAAAACCTTTTGGGCACCACAATGCGCACCGAAAGCTAGCACCGGATCGCATGCATGTCCAAAGTCGGGTTCGGCTACAGAAGAAAAGCTGTTGCTCGGGCTTCTACAGGCTCGGAGATGTCTGCCGATCCAGCCAGCGCTGCATGTCCAGAGGCTCTTCGGTCAGCATGGTTGCACGCACACGCATATCCACTGCCATACTGATCAATTCATAACCGCTCCGGTGATGCTTCAGCAAGCCCATGTTCTGCTGCGCAACCGACAGGCCTTGATCCACAGCCTTTTCAAACCACGCATAAGCCTGTTTTTCATCCTTTTTCACGCCGCGCCCCAGTGCGTACATGTAAGCCAGTGAATTCTGTGCCGGAGCATATCCCTGCTCAGCAGCCCGCCGATACCAGCTTACAGCCTTCGCATCCTGCTGGGCGATGCCCTCTCCCTTGCGGTACATATTGGCCAGATTGAACTGAGCCAGCACATCGCCGGCCTGAGCGGCCTGCATATAGTGCTTGAATGCCGCAGAAGCATTATAGCTGACACCTTTTCCTTCCATATACATGGAGGCCAGATTGTTTCTTGCCCGTGCATCACCGCTATCGGCAGCTTTTTGAAAATAGTCGGCAGCCTGTTTTAAGTCCCCGGCCAGACCGACACCGTTGTAATACAGGACTGCCATATTGAACACAGCATCCATATCACCCAGTTCGGCAGCCTGTTTGTACCAGACCACTGCTTCTTTTTTGCTGCGCCCCACGCCACGGCCAAGATCGTACAACAACCCCAATAACAATTTGGCACGGGCATTACCGCCGGATTCCGCCCTGCGCAGCCACTTGGCGCCCTCGTCATCATTCGGCGTAATACCAATACCGCGCAGATTCACCAGCCCCAGATTGAACTCGGCCCGGGTACTGCCGCCTGCAGCCCGCTTCCACCAGATAAATGCCTGTGCCATGCGCTTCTTCGTACCCTGCCCCAGAGCATACATCACAGCAAGATTGTTTTCGGCCTGCGCCAAGCCGCTCCTGGCCGCCTGCGTATACCATGTGAAAGCCCTTTTACTGTTGCTCTTCACCCCTAATCCGTGCTCATGCATGATACCCAGAGTAAACTGGGCCTGCGCAACTCCTGCCGCTGCCGCCTCATTAAGCCAGTTCAGGGCCAGCGAATAATTCCGTACCACACCCTGGCCAAGCGCATACATCACACCAATAGCCGCCTTGGCCCGCGCATGCCCCTGCCTTGCTGCTGCCAGATACCATTTTGCAGCCTCTTCCCGCGCCTGCTCCCCGGCCTCATCCTTCAATAAGCCGGCCAGCCAGTATTGCGCCTGCTGGTTACCGCCTTTTGCACTCCGGCGCAACCAGTACAGGGTTTTCTGGCGATCTCTGGAAACCCCTTCACCACGCTGATACATCTGGGCCAGCGTAAACTGCGCTATCTGATCGCCCTGCCTGGACTTGCCTGTGATGCGGTTGACGATCTGCTGAATATAGGATTGCGCATCCGGATCTTTTCCCTTCACCGCCTTGACCGCCCAGCGCACGGCTTCATAATCGTTCTGGGCCACGCCACGGCCCTCGCTATATAACACTGCCAACCGATACTGGGCTTTGGCATTACCTTTTTCAGCCGCTTTTCTGTACCACTCAAATGCCATGATATCATCGGGATGATCCACCCCGCGGCCTACTTCATACTGCTTGGCCAATTCATATTGCGCCCGGGCATGGCCGAGCCGGGCCGCCAGTTTTAACCAGCGTACGACCTGCTCATCATCACGACCCACACCTTTACCCTGACGATACATCATGGCCATCTGATACTGCGCTTCAGTCTTCCCTTTTCTGGCAGCCTGAAGATACCATTTGGCCGCATCCTCAAATCGCTGATCCTCATAGGCGGATTGCCCCATCGCCAGCAGATCGGCATCGGAGGCACTGTAATCACTTTTTGAAACAACAAAATAGATGGCGATGGCGCTAAGCAACACCAGTACGCCTACAAATATCGCTCCCTTCACCATCGACATATCAGTCAACCGCCTCCCGAATCAGTTATTCTTTCCCTGCCGGCTGCATCCCTCAACCAAACAGCCCCTGCCACAGGGCAGTATAGCTGAATATTCGGCATGCGCACTACAGCCCCAGTTCACCCCAGATCGAATCGATACGTGCTTTCACGTCTGCATCCATATGAATGACCCTGCCCCATTCACGCTCACTCTCACCCGGCCACTTGTTCGTCGCATCAATACCCACCTTCGATCCCAGGCCCGCTATCGGTGAGGCAAAGTCCAGATAATCAATCGGCGTGCGTTCGGCCATGGTGAAATCCCTGGCCGGATCGCAACGCGTCGAGATTGCCCAGATCACCTCGGGCCATGAGCGACAATCAATATCCTCATCCACGACGATAATGAATTTGGTATACATAAACTGGCGCAGATACGACCACACGCCGAACATCACCCGTTTGGCATGTCCGGCATAACCCTTGCGAATGGATACCACCGCCACGCGATAGGAACATCCCTCCATGGGAAGGTAAAAATCAACAATCTCGGGAAACTGCTTTTGCAGAATGGGGACAAACACCTCATTAAAGGCCAGACCAAGAACAGCCGGCTCATCAGGCGGCTTACCGGTATGGGTGGAATGATAAATGGCATCGCTGCGCATGCTCATCGTCTCGACCGTAAACACTGGAAACATCTCCGTTTCGTTATAATAGCCCGTATGATCGCCGAATGGCCCTTCTTCAGCATATTCATCCAGCGACACATAACCTTCAAGCACAATCTCGGCCGATGCCGGAACCTGTAACGGCACAGAGAGGCAATCACAGAGCTCCGTTTTACCGCCGCGCAGCAGGCCGGCAAACTGATACTCGGACAAGGTATCAGGAATCGGGGTCACAGCAGCCAGTATCGTGGCAGGATCCGCACCAATCACAACCGCGCATGGAAATTTGGTTTCACCGGCATTTTTGGCCTCAAGATGATCCTGTGCTCCACCGCGATGTTTAAGCCAGCGCATAATCAACTTGTTGCGGCCCACCAGCTGCTGGCGATAAATGCCGAGGTTCTGCCTGTCCTTATTCGGCCCTCTGGTCACAACCAGCCCCCATGTCAGCAAGGGGGCTGCATCATCCGGCCAGCAGGTCTGGATGGGCAGTCGGCTTAAATCAACCTCATCACCCTTGAGTACCACCTCCTGCCAGGCTGCCTTCCTGACCAACTTGGGGTTCATATGCATGACTTTTTTCAATACCGGAAACTTTTCCCACGCATCCTTCAGCCCCTTGGGCGGCTCGGGCTCCTTCAGATAGGCAAGCAGCTCGCCAATTCCTCTCAGCTCAGATGCCGATTCCCGCCCCATACCCAGTGCAATACGCTCGTCGGTACCGAATAAATTTGTCAGCACCGACATTCCCCGGGATTCGCCATCATCAACCACATTCTCAAACAACAGCGCCGGGCCGCCGGATCGCAGAACGCGGTCGGATATTTCGGTGATTTCCAGCTTGCTGCTCACCTCGGCCCCGATGCGTTTCAACAGCCCCCGTCCCTCAAGATCAGTCAGAAAGGCCCGTAAATCCGCATAACTCACCCGGAGCATTCCTCAATATCGAATACGCTATCAAGCTTGGCCAGTGACAATACATCGCGCACATTGTCATGCAGCCCGGCCAGCACAAACCTGCCGCCGGAGGCGCGGCTCCACCGCAGCCCCTCGACCAGTGTGGCGATGCCGGAGGAGTCCATGAATTCGACCTCTCCCAGCAGCACGCGCACCTCGTGCGTATCCGGCACAAGCAGTGCTTTGAGCTGCTCCCTCAGTTTCGGTGACGTATGAATGGTTACATCGCCAATCACCTTGAGGCTGGCACTCCCATTACCTGTCTTTTTACATTCAAATTGCAGTTCCACTTTCTTTCTCCTTATTCACTTCCATGCACACAAAACGTCAAATGCCAGCGATTGCCATCCGCCAGCTTCTGCTGCTCGAAGCAGTCGGCAACCTCACGGATCAACTTCAAACCCAGCCCTCCCGGTGTAATGGCACGGGGCTCGCAACCGGAGGCATGTGTTTCACATTCCTGATACGTCCAGTCGGAATGCGTGTAGTCACGAAAATTAAACACCAGCTCCTTCCCCTTTGATCCATGAGCATCGATACGTGTCTCAAATTCAATCCGGCCGGGGCGCCCGGCATACCCGTGTTCGGCAATATTGGCAAACAGCTCATCCACAGCCAGAGCAACCCGATTACTGTGACAGGGGTTCATGCCCATCCGCTTCGTCATAATTACAACCACGGAGCGCAAAAAATCAATGCACTTGCTTTCGCAGTTCAACTCACAGGTCAAGGTCTCAACCTGACTGTCTTCCCCGCTACAAGAGCATCCCATGCCTGCCTTCATGGGCCATCGCCATCAATGCTTAGCTGTTTATCGCCGCCCAATCCATGCAATCTGAGTCGGATTCGCTCCAGAGCATGACTATCGCCCTCATCTTCCGCGAGACTCTGCAGGCGTTCCAGTGTTTCACGCTGGCCACGCATGTCATCCAATGCGGTATAAATGGTCAGCGCCCTTTCATATTGATCCTTCTGCTCCATAGCCGACTGCGAAAGACCGGCGCTCAAAAACAATGCGTGAGCCGTCAGGCGAGGCGCCCCGATTTCACGACAGATTGCCAGCGCTTTATCGACGCTCTTTCTGGCTCCGCCTGCATCGCCTGATTGCTGCTGCAACAGGGCAAGGCCCATGTGGGCATCGGCTCGAATACGAAGACCATTGGCACTCCTCCTGCTTTTTGCGATGGCCGAATGATAGGCCTTGTCCGCCGCATCCGCCCTGCCCTGCAATTGCGCCAGACGCCCGCTCTGCAGATATATATCGGCTGGAAGCCCGCTACCCCGAACATCCACCTGATCGACCTCCCTCTCCAGACGCATCTGCATCAGTGCCAGGGCAAGGCCTGCACGTATGCGCATCGCATCATCCCCCTGTCGCCGGGAAAGCGTAATACAGCGCCGAAAGGCATCTTCGGCCTCTTCCGCATGCTGCATAGCTGAGCGGACCACACCAAGATTATACCAGGATAAACGAACGAGCACGGCATTGTCCGCCAACTGGGCTGCCAGCAGGGCGCGTGAAAAGCCCCGTTCCGCAGCATTCCAGCGCTCACGGCGCATGGCGGCCATGCCATCCGCCGAGAAAGCATGGGCTTTCTCAAGATAGGGATTCTCAACAGCCCCGTGATTCTGCTTACCGCCACAGGCAGCCAGCAACATGACCAACAATACAAGAACGCAGCGCAGCTGGATCATGGGCGCATATCCAGCACAGGCGCGGCCACAGACGGTTCGTTATTCCCGGATGTATCCCCGTCAAACAACCATGAGCCGCGCATGCCTTTCAAAAGCTCCTGCATTTCATGAATGGTTTTTCTGGATTCACGTACCAGGCCGGGCAATTCAGGGGTAAGTTCGGACAAATCGGACACCACCACATCCAGCGATTGCGACAACTTGTCTACATGGTGAAGCAGGCTGTTGATCTGCTCAAAACTCTCGGGCCCCTGCTCACCCAGCTTTTGGGACAGAGGCTGGATATCATTAAGTATTTTGGTCGTCATCTTCAGAGAGTCGGACAGGTTGGCTGCCACATGATACTGATTGAACTCCCCGGTAATGCTCTTCATTTGCGCTATCACGGCAGCAAAATCCTTCACCATTCCCTCTACACTTTCCCGGCTCATGCCCTGACTGGCTGCATTAAGCCGTGCGGAGATCTGTCGTACCGCTCCATATGGGTCATTCAGCCAGGTCGCCAGCTCTGCCGTCTCGCGCAACAGGGTATTGGCATTGGCTACGGCGGGCTTCATATCCTGCAATAGCTGCTCAATCGAAGCCTCGGTTTCATATTGCAGTGCCTGACCATCATGCACCGGCGGACTGCTGCTGTCTCCGGCGGTCACCTCAACCACCTGTTCGCCAATCAGTCCTTCCTTTACAATACGCGCTACACCATTCTGATGCACCATTCTGCGATAGCGCTCCAGCAATCGCAGTGTAATCAGAACCTTGCCGGCACTCAGCAACTCCATATCGCCTACCCGTCCAATGGTGAAGCCCTGGAACTTAACTGGCTGACCGACGTAAAAAGCAGCTGCTGAGGGAGGAGAAAAGGTAAGGTTAAACTTCTTGGCAAACACATCGGTGCGCAGGCTGGTAATCAGCAGTATCAGAATAATGGCGCCAACACCGATAACGACAAACCACCCCACCTGTCTGCGCATACCCGAAATCCCTTTCACTTAGAGTCCTCCACTTCGCCAATATCCGGCAAGTCTTTCTGATCCAGATTCCTGAACGCCAGCATTTCACGCCCCGAGTCAACGGTCAATGTCCTGGAAAAGGACAGTCCCGAGCCTTCATGCTCCGTGGCGGTCAGGTAGACCAGCCCAGAACCCAGCGTCTTCAGGGCCTGCCTTCCCAGTCCACGAAAGTGCGTCAGGCGCTCCGGTGACATGCCTATATGCGACTCCTGTGCAATAATCATAGCAGGTTTGGCAAGCATGCAGCGACCCAGACTTACCAGTGCATGGGTGTATGATGAACGCTCACCGGCCCGCTCATCCAGCACCGATGTAACCCCGAGCCAGTCCGCCACCTCCTCAACCTCTCTGGTCGCCTTCTTTAAAGCCTGCTGATCAAGACGATACATAAATGGCAACAGCAGATTCTCCCGCAGGCTCAGATTTGCCAACAGGCCACGCTGCCGAATGATGCTACCCACCCTGCAGCTGAATTCAGACGTGCCCACCTGATAGCTGGCCGTATCGGTTTCCAGCCACATCTGCCATGAGGCATCCGGACCGCCCGACACATCCCGGTTCGGGAACACATGTACCATGAAGTCCATCTGATACTGAATATCCATCACCAGTCGAATGTATTCTCCGCGTTTCACGCTGGCAGCCGGAATGGTGGCAAAGCCCAGTTCGAGTTCGCGCCAGTGCAGCGTGTCGCTCACAGGATCTCCTTGACCAGCACCAGCAGCACATCGACCAGCACCACCAGCATCAGTGAACCGAGCACCCCATGGGTCGCCCGCACAGGGATAAGATTCGGATCGCGCCCCACCCTGCATCCCTGACTCAGCAACATGATACCGCACAGCATCGGATACAATGTCCCTTTGGCAAGCAGGAAACCGATTTCATCCAGCGTCGTGCCGCGACGGACTTCAATGAAATAATCAATAAGATTCAGCTCATAGCTCCATGCCACCACCATGCCGCCGAACCAGATCGACACCAGCAGAAAAACAAACGTCAGGATCAATCCGCAAAGGGTAAAGGCCATCACCCGCGGCCAGAAAAGATATTCATTCACACTGATGCCCAGACTGCGCAGCACGACATCTTCGCCCCGAACATGCATGGTGCCAATCTCCGTCACAACAGCGACGCCGGAACGTGCGAGCAGAAAAATAGTGACCAACAGGGGCGCCATTTCCTGCGCCAGCAACCCCGATACCAGACGCCCGATCAGCGAAAGATCCTCAACGCTCTTGGCAAAAATGACGATGTTATAAACTGCCAGCACCCCTGCAGCCAGAGCAATCACCAGCACCCACGGCACACTTTGCACGCCGGTGAAATACAACTGCCGGATCACAACATTGACCACAGCAGGCCTGGCCAGCCAGCGCAAGCGCAACCCGACCGACAGGATAGCAACCATCATTTCATAGAAGCGCCGCACGTTTCCTGCCGCATGTAGGACTGCTGCGCCTACGCGATCCACCCGGCCTTCAATGTCGTCCCATGTCAGTCCCTTCATGCCCATATACACTTTATAGGTTGATTCTCAGGAAACTCAAGAAAATGATGCCCTGACCGGACCATCAGCGCGCCCCGAGACAGGCTTTCGATACAACCCGCCGCAACCATCCCGTGCGCCCGCCCGTCAGCCGTCCCCCATGCCCGGCCTGATAGACCAGCAGGCGCGCAATGCATCCGCCTCCTTGCGTGGCACCAGCGCCTTGGGTAGCGTCGCGCCTCCGCGAAAAACAGTGGTTTATCAAAGCATTTCAGGTATGCCGACAGTTCGCGACAAGGCGATAAGCCTTATGCACTTCACACCCGGGGGCTCACATGCTCGAATCCATGCGCAATCAGGCACAGTCATGGCTGGCCAAACTTATTCTGGGCGGCATCGCCCTGTCCTTTGTCCTGTGGGGTATTGGTGATTATTTTCTTGGCGGGCGCATTGAACCGATCGCTGAAATTGATGGCAAGCCCATTGGTGAAAACGAATTCTATCAGGCTTACGAACGTCAGTTAAACAGCTACCGGGCCATGCTTGGCCCGCAGTTCAACAAGGATATGATTGCATCGCTGGGCATCAAAGACAGTACCCTGCAGACCATTATCAACCGCCGGCTGATGCTCAGCATTGCCGATGAGTTACATATGACGGCTCCCGAAACGGTCATCCTGGCCAGTGTACAAAGCAATCCATCTTTCAGATCAACCACCGGCTTTGATGCCCAGCGCTATCGCATCCTGACCCGCAATATGGGCTTTGCCTCGCCGCAGGACTATGAAAACGAACTGCGCCTGAATCTGATGGTTGATAGCCTGCAAAAGGCCATGATGGATTCCGCCCATGTCAGCGACGCCGAAGTCCGCGATCGCTTTAACAGCGAATATCAGCAACGCGAACTGGCCGCCATCATTGTCGATCCGGACAGTCTGACAGACCAGGTCAAGGTCAGTGAAGATGATGCCAGGGCATGGTACGCGTCGCACAGGGATAACTACCGTTCGCCGCTGCGCGTCGAAATCAATGCCGTGGACATCAACCCGGATGACCTGGCCAAAGACCTGAGCGTGGACGAGGCCAACATCCAGGCAGCCTACGAAGAGCGCAAAAGCACACTCAATGAGCCTGAGGAACGCAAGGCTGAGCACGTCCTGATTCGTGTTAAGAGCGATGCTTCAGACGAGGCCCGTGCAGCGGCCCGTAAAAAGATTGAGGCGGCTCAGGCGCGTATCAAGGCGGGCGAATCATTCGCAAAAGTGGCCAAAGATGTATCCGATGATGTCACGGCTGAAAACGGCGGCGATCTAGGCTGGTTCAAACAGGGCGTCATGGTGCCTGAGTTCGATCGCGCTGCCTTTGCCATGCAGAAGGGCGAAGTCAGCGATATTATTGAAACCCAGTTCGGCTATCATCTGGTTCATCTGACCGACATCAAGCAGGCAAAAGTAAAATCTCTTGCCGAATTTCACGATCAGATCAGGGACGAGTTGCTGCAGACCATGGCCCGCGAAGAGGCATACAAGCTGTCACAGGATCTCGACGATGCGCTGGGCATGGAAGATTCCTTATCAGCTGCTGCTGAAAGCCTGAATATGAAGGTTCAGCACATCAAGCCTGTCAGTCAGTCTGAAGCCATTGCCGAGCCACTGCTCAGCGATCCTCAGATTCGCAGCAAGGCCTTTTCCACCCTGCCCGGACAGGCTGTTGATATTGAAGAAACAGGCGACGGTCACTTCATCGCCCTGGAAGTCATCAACCGTATTGAGCCGGATGTTCTGCCATTTGCCCAGGTCGCTGCACAGGCACTGGATGATGCAAAAAAATCCGCCTTGCGTGACAAGGCCCGTCAGATCGCCGAAGACATCCGGCAGCATGCCGGCACGGCATCGCTGGACTTGCTGGTACAGAAATACGGACAGGCCAAATATATTTCCAAACCGGTACGTAAAAATGGTGCGGGTGATAATGCCGGCTGGCTCACGCCTGATATCCTGAATCGAGCCTTTGTCAGTGTGGCCGGCGACTGGCTCGATGCATCCTTTGATGTGCCGCAGGGCATTGCCGTAGTGCGTGTCGAGAAGGTCATAGATGCAGCCGATGATGAATTCGCCAAACAGAAGGATTCCATACGTGAAGAGGCCCGGAAAGCCAAGGGTGCCGTGCGTTTTGCCCGCTGGATGGCTTCGGTACGCGACCAGCATGAGATCATTACCCATCCCGGGGCGCTGGCTCGATATTAAAGCCCCCTCATGAGATGTTTGAAAGGCCCGGATTTGTTCCGGGTCTTTTTTATGCTGTGGAGCCAGCATAAAAAAGACAATCTTCTGTAGCCGCTGCACGGGAGAATGGATAACCTTCGCAATCATGGGAAAAGTGCATAAACATATGGCTGCACAAGCTGCGAATAAAAAAACCGGATGCTATGCATCCGGTTTCGTAAATGGTGGAGCCAGGCGGGATCGAACCGCCGACCTCTTGCATGCCATGCAAGCGCTCTCCCAGCTGAGCTATGGCCCCGAACGTGTCAGAGGCGGCGCATTTAGCCACGCGTCTTTCGACCTGTCAATACACCGGTTTGCATCCCATGTCTGAGCCCATCCTTTTCCGCCGCGAATTATCCGCCGACTGCGAAACACCGCTATCGATTTTCGCCCGCCTGAAGGGTACGGAAAACAATTTCCTCTTCGAAAGCGCCGAGGGTGGCGAACACTGGGGCCGCTACAGTATTATCGGCTTTGAACCGTCATGCGTAGCTCTGGATCGTAATGGCACGCTGGAGCTGCAGCATCGCAGCGGCCAGACAGAAATGATTGCAAGCGATATCCTCACCTGGCTGAAGACCGAGGTTATCCGGGCACAGCCGTGCAAAGCCGATGATCTGCCGTTTACCGGCGGCGCAGTCGGTTTTCTGTCCTATGAAATGGTTCGCAGGTTCGAGCCCTTTGACAGCCGGCATACAGACAGGGCCGAGACAGCAGCCGCCGGAGTCCTGATGGTTGACCGTTTTGTCGTCTTTGACGGCCTGCGCGGTATCATGACCCTGTGTGTGCGTGATACGGATAAGAAGCGCGCCAGCAGCGAACTGGATAACATCGAACAACGTCTCCGCGGCACCGGTCTGCCGCCCATGCATCTGGGAACAACCGGGCATGCCACACAACCTGAAGCACAAATGCAGCAGCATGATTACGAGGCCATGGTCGAAAAGGCCAAGCAATATATCCTTGCCGGTGATATTTTTCAGGTCGTGCTGTCACAGCGCTTTTCCTCGCCGCTGACCTGCGATCCGCTCAGTATTTACCGGGCCGTACGTCATATCAACCCGTCGCCGTATCTGTTTTATGTCGATATCGCCGGCACTACTCTGGTTGGCTCCTCGCCCGAAATCCTCGTGCGCCAGGAAGGTCGGCGGGCCATTGTGCGCCCGATTGCGGGTACTCGCCCGCGCGGAAAAAATGAAGCCGAGGATTTAGCGCTGGAACAGGACCTTCTATCCGACCAGAAAGAGTTGGCCGAGCATGTCATGCTTGTTGATCTTGGTCGCAACGATCTCGGTCGGGTCTGCGAATACGGCAGCGTGGAACTGACCGATTCGATGATTGTCGAGCGCTATTCGCATGTCATGCATATCGTATCCGAGGTACAGGGAAATCTGCGCGACGACGTTGATTGTCTGGATCTTCTGGCGGCCACATTTCCCGCCGGCACCGTATCCGGTGCGCCGAAGATACGTGCCATGCAGATCATCGATGAACTGGAACCCTTTCAGCGAGGCCCCTATGCCGGCATCGTCGGCTATATTGCCTTCGGCGGCGAGCATATGGACACCTGTATCGCCATCCGTACGGCCGTTATTCAGGACGGTGAGATTCATGTGCAGGCCGGTGCCGGTATCGTCGCTGATTCCGTACCTGCCAGTGAACATCAGGAATGCGTCAACAAGGCCACAGCCATGTTCAGGGCCGTCGCACTGGCACAGAACCAGCCAAAGGAGAACGTCAAACCATGATGCTGGTCATTGATAACTACGATTCCTTTACCTTCAATCTGGTGCAATATCTGGGCGAGCTGGGCGAACACCCCGAGGTATATCGCAACGACCAGATTGCACTGCATGACATCGCAGCCATGCAGCCGGATCATATCCTGATTTCACCCGGCCCGTGTACCCCGCATGAGGCCGGCATATCCGTCGAACTGATCCGTCGCTTTTCGGGCAATATCCCGATTCTGGGGGTTTGTCTGGGTCATCAGTCCATTGCCGAAGGCTTCGGCGGCAAGGTCATCCGTGCGCCGCGCCTGATGCACGGCAAAACCAGCCCGATTGAACATGATGCAAGCGGCGTATTTGTCGGACTTCCGTCACCCTTTACAGCCACCCGTTATCATTCGCTCATCGTCGAGGAGCCATTACCTGAGGTACTCAGGCGTACCGCATGGACGCAGGAAGGCGAACTGATGGGACTGGCGCATACCACGCATCCGACTTTCGGCGTGCAGTTTCATCCCGAATCCATCCTCACCGAGCATGGACATCAGATGCTGAAAAACTTTCTGGAGATCAAGGTATGATCTTTTCACCGCAGAGGACGCCATGAGTAATGCTGTCATTCAGATGATCCGGGATTTGCAGTTAGCGCATGAGATCACGGGCCCGGCAACGCAGGCTGTGTTCGGCGAGATCATGGCAGGACAGGCAACCCCGGCCCAGATCGGCGCCATTCTGACCGGGCTGTCGATTCGCGGCGAAACAGCCGAGGTGGTTGCCGGGGCAGCCAAGGCCATGCGTGCGGCTGCAACACGCATCCAGCCGGATGCGACCGGCCTGATCGACACCTGCGGCACCGGTGGCGATGGCGCCAAAACATTCAATATCTCGACAGCCGTATCACTGGTCGTGGCAGCCTGCGATGTTCCGGTAGCCAAGCACGGTAATCGGGCCATGTCCTCGAAGTCCGGAGCTGCCGATGTGCTGGAAGCACTCGGCGTGAATCTTGATCTGACGCCCGAACAGGTCGCCCGATGCATCGATGAAGTCGGTATCGGATTTCTGTTTGCCCAGCACCTGCATCCTGCCATGAAGCATGCCGGCCCGGTGCGCCGCGAACTGGCTGTGCGCACCATCTTCAATCTACTCGGCCCGCTGACCAATCCGGCAGGCGCCGAATATCAGGTCCTCGGTGTCTATGCCAGGGATAAGCTGGAACTCGTTGCCGGAGCCCTGCAACAGCTGGGTACGAAACGTGCACTGGTTGTACATGGCCGTGATGGACTGGATGAAATCACCACCACGACGGTTAGCGATGCGATTCTGGTTGAAGAAGGCCAACCCCTGTCTGCGTTTGAGATTGATCCGGCCGCTTTCGGCATGCCCTATGCCACGCCTGAAGCCCTGTGCGGTGATGATGCAGCAACCAACGCATCCATCCTGCGTCATATCTTTGCCGGCCAGAGCGGCGCCGGGCGCGATATTGTACTGCTCAATGCCGCTGCTGCGCTGTGGATCGCCGGCAAGGCAGACGGCATTCCCGGAGGTCTGGCCATGGCCGCTGAAGCCATTGATTCCGGTCAGGTCAGTGACAGGCTGAATAAGTTAATTCGCTTCACACAGACAGTTTGACCGCTAATGAACGACGCTAAACAATGATAAATGATTCACCGCAGAGTCACACAGAGTTAAACCAGTTAAGTCAGGGGGTTCTTGATGCAGCCTTTCGAGTTCACTCAACCCTTGGACCAGGTTTACTTGAATCCGCCTATGAACTTGGTAAACGTAACATTCATTCGGACAGGCAAGTACAACTGCCCATTGTCTATGATGGTGTAAAAATCGATGCTGGCTACCGAATCGACTTGCTTATTGAGAATCGACTGATTGTAGAGGTCAAAGCCATTGAGCGCTTGCTGCCGATTCATCAGGCACAACTGCTCACTTATCTGAAATTAGCCAATAAACGGGTTGGCTTACTGATAAATTTTAATGTTCAGTCGTTAAAGAATGGCATTAAACGCATGGTTTATAAATTGTAAGATGAAACTTCGAATCACCTTTATTCTTTCCCCTGTGTCCCCCGCGTTGCCGTACAGGATGTACCAATGCCGCGAGCGCATGGATGCGCAAGAGTGGCACTCTTGCGGTGAAATAATTCCACGCCAAGGTAAAAAAATATGAGCTCAATACTGAACGAAATTGCCGCTTATAAGCGGCAATGGGTGAATGAATGCAAGCAACAGATCCCTGAATCCGAACTGCTAGCGCAGGCACTCACTCGCAAACCACTGGATTTCGAGGCTGCGCTGACGCAAAAAATCAGCTGCCGGGAGAATGCCGTCATTGCCGAGGTCAAGAAGGCCAGTCCGTCCAAAGGCATCATCCGGCCCGATTTCGATCCGCTTGCCATTGCCCGATCCTATGCAGCGGGCGGTGCGGCCTGCCTTTCCGTACTGACCGATGAGAAATACTTTCAGGGTGCAGACGCCTATGTATCCGAAATCAGGAAAAATGTATCACTCCCCATCCTGCGCAAGGATTTCATGCTCGACCCCTATCAGGTGATAGAAGCGCGTG
Source organism: Zetaproteobacteria bacterium (assembly GCA_021545585.1). GTDB lineage: Bacteria > Pseudomonadota > Zetaproteobacteria > Mariprofundales > Mariprofundaceae > JAJRVH01. Next base: position 6,745 of record JAJRTF010000017.1, on the reverse strand, counting down.
CCATGGGCGCGGATGCAATTCTGATTATTCTTGCCATGCTGGATGATGGGCAGGCTGCCGAGATTGCCTCTGCGGCCCGTGAACAGGACCTTTCCATCCTGCCGGAAGTACATAATCGTGATGAACTGGAGCGGGCATTGAAGCTCGATACACGACTCATCGGCATCAACAACCGCAATCTGCACACCTTTGAAACCAGCCTCGCCACCACCATCGAGCTGCTGGACGGATTGTCGGATGACAAGGCTGTCATTACCGAATCGGGTATCTTCACCCGTGAGGATATCGCACAGATGAATGATGCCGGCGTGTATGGCTTTCTGATTGGTGAGTCACTGATGCGCCAGCCCGATCCGGGCAAAGCACTTGCCGATCTGCTATAGAACAGGCGTCAGGCCTCACCACAGAGGACACAGACGAGCGGAATATTTCAGCGCATCGGCAATACCCCAATTCCGAAGCATGCGGGGCTTCTATTTCTTTATTTTTCGCTAGAAGTTTTCATGAGTCCCTACCAGCAATAAAACCCTTGTGTCTGCATCGTATTCATACGCCAATAAGAAGCGCTGCTTGACACACTCGAATTTATAAACATAGATACCTTGCAAATCACCCTTTTTGGCGATGCCAAAAGCAGGGTCACGAATAATCTCTGTCACGGCCTTATCCACTGCATCTTTTTGATTATGATGGAGCTTTTTATACGCTCGCATAAAAGCACTGGTTTGGCGTACTTCTATCTCAGTCACGAAACTGACCGGGTTCAAAGCTAGCCAGGCGGCTTCGGTCTTCGGCTTTTGCACCAAATTATCGTATATGAAACCCGATATGCTGTTGTATTTTCTCTGCGAGACTCCGCGTTACCGTACAGGATGTATCAATGCCGCGAGCGCATGGATGCGCAAGAGTGGCACTCTGCGGTGAGTCGTTTTCTCGTTTATAACGTCGTTTCGCGGATGATTTTCCAGCCGTCGGGCTGCTTTTTGAGCGTCAGCAGCTTGCGATCATCACTGCTGTAGTTGTTTGATACAAAATGCTGCACGAAAGTGATGTTCATGGTGTCTTCGGAGACAGGTTCGACCTTGACCCCTTCAAGTTTGACATCGATATAGGTCTTTTTTTCAATGACGCGCTGCTTGTGACGGCTCCACGCGGCAAAGCTTCCTTTCTTAGGTCGAAATTCGGGTGCATAGGCCGCGAAATATCCCTGCACATCCTTGCTGCTCCATGCCGCGCGCCATGCCTCCACAGCTTTCAATGCCGCATCCTCGGGGCTGGCCGAAGGCTCGGCTTTCTCTTGCTGAATCGAGCACGGGTTGGCAGCCGGTTTGACTGTCCCGGCCGGAGTCTCCGGCTGCATGCGCGCCAGTTGCTCCTCAACAGCGGCGAACAACTCCTTGCTGACATCCTGTTTGAATGACTTATTGACCCAATGGCCGTTGTCATAGACCTGGCCAAGCACGCGGATCTCCAGCTTGCTCTTCGGCTGCCCCCCGACCTTCAGTCGAAACACGCGCACGACAAAGCGGTGTTTGGTCATCTTCGGGCCATTCGCCACCCCGAAGATACCACCGAACACATTGGCATTGTTCGCACCCTTGCGAATCCAGTCGGAGGTGACAATGCCGCTCGGCGAATCCACCGAATCCACCGGCAGGTTCAATGCTGTCATCGCATCGACGACGGCCGAAAACAGCTTGGCGGCATCTGCGTCATACACGCGAGCGGACAGCGAAACAGCCTTACCGGCTACGGTCTTACGATATTTGTCAGGAAGGTTCGGGTCGTTGGACGCGGCCACGTCTTCGGCACCGGGCAACTCCAGCTCGGCACGCAGCTCCGGCGGCACATCCAGCGGCGCCCGCTTTTCCGTTGTGCCGGCAGAGGCCGTGTTGCCGGCATAGGCCGGCTGATCGCGGCCTTCATCGACATCCCAGAATATCTTTCTGCCCGAACAGGAGGCAAGTGATACCAGCAGGATACATATAACAGGGAAAAGAAATCGATTATTCATAGGTGCTGCATTCAAGCGGTGAACGGGCTGCCGGTCAAGGTATTCGATGCAGTCCGATAGGCTTTCCGGATACAAAAAAAGAGGGGCGCCGAAGCGCCCCTCTCATGCTTTGAACAAAGCGTCTGTTTGTTTACAGCAGAGCTTCGATGTCCAGCGTGGTGGTCTTGGTGGTAGCAGAAAGACCGGTAGCAATGGTCTTAGCCTTGCTGTTGTTGTAGACCAGAGCGATCACGAAGTTCTGATACAGCTCATACTCAGCACCAATCTGGTACTGGGTGGTCTTCGAGTTGTTGTCTTTCAGCTGGCCATAACCAGCCTGGAAGATCATGTTATGCAAAGGCTTGACGTTGGCGCGGAAGGAGTAGCCCTTCAGAGCACCAGCCCCGAAACCAGCCGGGTTGAACGGGTTGAATTCATTCTTGCCTGCTTCGGCAGCGTTGGCGTAGTCGGCATAAACACCGATCTGGGTATTGCCCACTTCACCCTGTGCCTGCAGGTCGATCATCCACTTCTTCATCTTGACAGAAGTGCCAGCAGCCAGGCCCAGAGCCGCTGCAGTGGATGCATTGCCGGTTGTGCCGGAGGTGAAGCCAGCACCGATGCCGACTTCCCAGCCAGCCACTTCAGGGTTGGCGAATACGCGGACGGACGGAGCAAGCTTCCAGCCGTTGTTGACAGCACCGTCAAGAGCAGCACCCAAAGTGATGAAGGAAACAGATGCAGTGACCAGATCGTTGGCAGCGAACAAGGCCACACCACCGGTGTTACCAGCGTTGCCGGAGATCTGGTTGGAGGCAGACAAAGCTTTACCGCCCATCAGGCCACCGTGCTGACCGAAGGTCGAGCCGACTTCCATACCAGCGGTTTCGCCGAAGCCGGTGTTAAAGATGGAAAAACCAGCCTTGAAGCCGTTAAAGTCCCAGGAGTTGATGTTCTGATAGTTTGCGAATGTACCGTCATACTCGATGAAAGCACCGGAGTTGGTGCCCAAACGGCCACCAAACAGGATCACCTGATCAGCAGTGATGGCGGCAGTTTTCACGGTAGTGCTCTTAGTATAAGGGTCAACAACGCCTGCAGGGTTCTGAGTGCTAACGAACTGCGGACGCAGCACCATGGTAGCGTTCATGACGGATGGCAGAGACAAGTCGTCGTCTTCGATAAGAGCCTGCTCACCAACGTCGGTGAAACCGCCCTGTTTAAATGCGCGACCGAAAGAGCTCAAAGTAGGGAAGCTCTGGAAATGGCAGCTCAGGCAAGCAGCGCCGGTCTGGCGTGCAAACGCCGGGATTGCTTCAGAAGTGGTCGGTGCAACTGCAACAGCAGAAACAGCAACAACAGCGAAAGCAGCAGCAGAAAGAAGGATCTTCTTCATGTTGTAATACCTCGTAATTGAATTTGACTCCGTAGAGCCATGATTTAAGTGGCTTCCCTCATTGCCTGTGCCTTTCTTCGACCTGCTGCTGAATGATTGAATGAAATCCAAACCTCAGTCCGCAGAAAAATACACACGCCCCTCCGGAAGTTGTGCGAACGATGGGCGATATCCGTCACCGGGTCAACATGCCACACCTGCATGTGTGTCAAATCGCCACATTCTGGAAAGACGCTCTATTTTCACCGCAAAGGATGCAGAGAACGCTAAGGAATAATACAACAGGGGAAAAAATGGGCCTGTGCCGAACCAGGACAGTTCAATCCAGCCGTTCAGATTATATGCATCCTTCTTTTTACTTTGTTTTTACTCTGCGTCCTCTGCGGTAAACCTGTTTTTACATGCAATACAATTGACCCATTTGTATATGATGATAACATACTCTCATGTTTGATTTTTCATCTATCACAGGATTTGACTGGGATGCTGGCAACGAGAGAAAGAACGAAGACAAACACGGAGTCTCAAAAAACGAGGCTGAACAGGTCTTTTTCAATCAACCTCTGCTGATACTGGAAGACCGCCACCACAGCCGTGAAGAAGTTCGTTTTCATGCACTGGGCAAAACGGACAATCAACGCTGCCTGCATATCACATTTACCCTGCGGGATAGCGGTAGAAAAATTCGGATTATTTCTGCCCGAGATATGCATAGAAAAGAAAGGAGCATTCATGAAACACGCCACTAAAAAAATACCTGCTTTCAAAAATGAAGCGGATGAACGCTCATTCTGGGAAAGTCATGATTCATCGGAATATCTGGACTGGAATCAGGCTAACGATGCTTCATTCGCCAACTTAAAGCCTTCCACCAAACCGATTTCAATACGGCTGCCGGAAGCCATGCTGGAGCGCATTAAAATGGAAGCCAACAAGAGGGATGTTCCTTATCAGTCGTTAATCAAAATATGGTTGAGTGAGCGCCTGGATAAAGCAGCCTGAGTCAGGCTCTGGATAATGAACCAGCGCTTCCTTAGGTTGCCGCCATGCCATATTTGACCACCGACGATCTCTCCGGCTGGTTTGCCGCAGGCTGCAAACCGAAAAAGAACTGGCGCATCGGCACCGAGCACGAAAAGATCGGCTTCTGTGCGAAAACCCTGCGCCCGATTCCCTATGACGGTGAGCGCAGCATCGCGAAAGTCCTTGAACAGCTCCGGCAGCCCGGCTGGCAGCCGGTTCTTGAAAACAGCAAGCTGATCGCCCTGAAAAAAGGACTCGCCTCGGTAACGCTGGAGCCGGGCGGCCAGCTGGAGCTTTCCGGCGCACCCCTGAGCAGCATCTTCGACACCTGCCGCGAGACCACCGATCATCTGAAACTGTTAAAAACTATCACCGATGATTTGCACATCGGCTTTCTCGGTCTCGGCTTCCAGCCCAAATGGACGCGCGATGATATCCCGTGGATGCCGAAAGCCAGGTACGCAGTCATGCGCGAGTATATGCCCAGGGTCGGCCAGGGCGGTCTGGACATGATGCTGCGTACCGCCACCGTACAGGCCAATCTCGATTTTTCCTCCGAGGCCGACATGGCCGCCAAGATGCGCGTCAGTCTGTGCCTGCAGCCGCTGGTGACAGCCCTGTATGCCGCCAGTCCCTTTGTCGAGGGTGAGCCATCCGGCTATCTGTCCACGCGTGCCGCCAGCTGGCTGGATACCGACCCGATGCGTACCGGCATCCCGGCCTGTGTATTCGATGATGACTTCGGTTTTGATGCCTATACCGACTGGGCGCTGGATGCCCCGATGTATTTTGTCATCCGGGATGGCCGCTATATTGATTGCTCGGGAGCCAGCTTCCGCGATTTTCTGCAAGGCAGGCTTACCCGACTGCCCGGTGTCTACCCGGGCATGCAAGACTGGGAGCTGCATATCTCCACACTGTTCCCCGACGTACGCCTGAAACAGTATCTGGAAATGCGCGGCGCCGATGCCGGGCCATGGCCGTGGATCTGCTCACTGCCGGCGCTGTGGAAAGGACTGCTATACGATGAACAGGCGCTTGCTGCCGCAGCGGGGATGATTGCCGACTGGACGCATGCCGAGGTGGTTGAATTACGCAGTGCCGTGCCAAAGACGGCACTTGGCACGCCGTTTCGTGACACCCGTGTCCTGCAACTGTGCGAGCAGATGCTTGATATTGCACGTGCAGGGCTGGAGCGCATCAATATCCGCAATGCCGATGGTGACTCGGAAGCGTGCTTCTTAAAGCCACTCATTGCAGCAGTCGCATCAGGCCAGACGCAGGCCGAGCGCTGGCTGGCGGCCTATCACGGCGAATGGCACGAAAATATCGACCGCATCTTCTTCGAGGCCATGCATCCGTAAGGCATAAAAAACTGAACCACAGAGGGCGCAAAGTTTCCAAAGTAAAACACATTAGATAGAGCCTGCAGCAGGGATTTTTTGCTTCTTAAGCCCAAGCTTCTATTTCTTTCCTCTGCATACTCTGCGGTGATATATAAATCAGAGCTGGATCAATTCAATCGCATTGCCGTCCGGATCACGGCAAAACAATGCCGCACGTCCCGAGCGGCTCATGGTATAGGCAATCCCTGCATCAGCCAGCAAGCCCTGCAGCGCATGCAGATCATCCACGCCGAGAGCCAGATGACGATCCCGGCCGCCGTGCTCCGGCAAATCACAGCCCTGATACGGGTTATCCAAACGCATCAGATGAATCTGCCCGCCATCATCAAGATGATAAAAGATACCGTCAAAACCGAGCTCGGGCCGCTGCGCCCGCTGCAGGCCGAGTATCCCTTCATAGAATCGGGCTGCCACTTCCAGATCCTCAACCAGCAGGCCGGCATGCATCCATTTCATCCATCACCCCCCGGAGCCATAAGCTTCATTCACCCCACATTCAAATTCGCATGATTTACCAGACCGCCACTTCCTGCAACAATTCAGCCCTGTTCAAATGAGCCCGAGGAAACCCGATCATGACAACTGCCAAGATACTTGATGGAAAAAAGCTCTCCGCCCGCCTGCGCGGCGAACTGGCCGATGAGGTTGCAGGACTGGCAAAAAGCCACGGTCGCGCTCCCGGTCTGGCGGTGATTCTGGTCGGCAACGACCCAGCCTCCGAAATTTATGTGCGCAACAAAAAAACCGGTAGTGAAAAGCTCGGCATTGCTTCTTTTTCACACGAGTTGCCGGCTGCAACCAGCCAGCAGCATCTTCTCGGCCTGATCGGTGAACTCAATGCCGACCCGAAGGTGGACGGCATACTGGTACAGCTGCCGGTGCCTGAGCACATCAATCCGGAAACGATTATCGAGGCCATTGATCCCG
>JAJRTF010000016.1 GCA_021545585.1 Zetaproteobacteria bacterium | reverse complement strand
GTATGGCTGAAGGCGTGTATGTTGCAAGCGATCTGTTCAAGGTGCGCTTCGGTCGTGTGCAGAATGATGTCGGCTACGGTATGACGATGATGTCTCGCCGTCCGCTCGGTTTTGGCGCGATTGATGCAGCCCAGATGGCGGGTGGAACCATGCTGATGATGGGTGACGGTATTTCCATCCACGGTACGACCAATGGTGATTCGGGTGTAGGTACATTATACAATGTTTCCGCTTTCACCTATGGCAAGAATGGTGATGTCGATGCGCTTGGCAATGCCATCAATGCAAAACTGATCGGTAAACGCGGTAATGCCTACTACGGACGACTGGCTCAGGAAATCGCTGATAATTACATTATTGGCGTGTATGGCTATCAGGCCAAAAACTGGGTCAGTGATACGATGGGCGGCGAAGCGGCCATGTATATGAACATGGGTGGTGCTGCCGGTGTTGCTGGTGCGGCGAAAGCGATGCAGTTTACCGATGCCACGCGCTACGGTGTGGATTTTGCGCTGAACTATGGTGAGCCGCTGCAGCTGTATGGTGCATTTACATTCGGTAAGAACACCAACCCGGTTACTGATGAAAAGCTGGATGTGCGCGGCTTTACCGTGGCCGGAGAGTGGTTGGTTCAGGATGGTGTGATGCTGGGGGCAAAGTGGGATTACAGCCGTTCAGATCTTCAAATGCTGAATATGAAGAAGGTTCAGCCAAAAGCCACCCAGAATATCACACTGTATGGTCTGTATCAGGTGGCTCAGAATGTTCAGGGCTTCCTCAGCTATACGAACAGCAGGAACCTGGTTACAGGTATGGGCATGAATATAATGACTGGCAGCACTGTTGCCTTTCAGCAGGGTTCGTTGAATACCGTCATTGCCGGGATTGATTTCGCGCTGTAAAAGCAGGATGGAAAACGGGGGCAGGATGCCCCCGTTCTCTTTTGCACTTTTGAATGTTTAAACTGAAAGGAGATGGGCGATGCATGTTGCAGGTGGTTCGATCGCTAAAGATTTTTTTGAAGAATCAGTTCATTTTCAAACGGAAACAGTGTTAACAATCTATACGGTTATTTTTACAGTATTGGCGGTGATTTGCATTGTGCAATATCATCTGGCCAGGATGAAATCAAAGGTGACAGGTGTAAAACAGTTAGAGCGATCACGATCGCAGGAGAGGGTATGAATCAGTTAAAAGAAAGTTTCAGGCCGGTTTACCATGGCATGGCTCTGGCGTTGCTGGCATTGATTTTCGGGGCATTGTGGGCTGCCTATATGGCGACACACCACGAATCGCTACACGGCGCATTTGAAACCCAGGAAGCGACCATCAAAAAGACAGAAATGAATCATTTTATGCAGGATATGAGTATGGATAATATGATCATGGGCGATGCCCATGCTGCTGCCGGGACTCTGGCAGGCCATTCCCATGCAGGCGCAGCTCATGATACTGCCGGGCATTCCCATGCCGGGGGAGCACAGCATTCCCATTCGGGAAGTCTGGCGAAGGATGCCATGCAGCGTCTGTTGCGAGGGCATATCCATTATATGGGCATTGGTATGCTGGCGATCGTGATGTTGATTCTGGTTGCCGCAACAACGCTTAAATCATGCTGGAAACATGTATTCGGGTGGACATTCGGTCTTGGCGCACTGCTGTATCCACCGGCATGGATATTAATGGGATTTCGCACCGTTGAACTCGGTCCGCAGGCAGCCGAAGCCAGCGTGCTGTGGTTATTCGGTCCTGCAGTAGGACTGTTGGTTGGCTCCCTGATCGCACTGTTTGCCGTATTGGCTATTGAGTCCACCGGCTTGAAGAACAGCAATCTGTTTCAGTGGGCTTTTGATTCCTGATGTAAATAAGCCCGCTGGACTTTACGAAGGAAGAGGAAGCTTGTAACACACTCTGTGCAGCAGCAGAAAGAAGGAGGGTCTGAGGACATTGATGTCCTCAGACCTTTTTTTATGATGGATGCCATCTCTGATGTTAGCGGGCGTGTGATTTTTTTTGCTGCGATGACAGTCGCAGGTCGATGATCTGAGTCTGAAAGGCTCAACGCCGGTTTGATTTCCTGGCGGCGTGATGTACAACTCGGGGCGGCCATCTTGGCCGCCCCGATTGCATGGGGGTTGTTGAGCTGGTGGCAACCGCCCATCTGGCAAATAGACTGGCAGTCGTCCTGGCCGCTGGCCCGGCCGGGACGTTTTCTGATGTTGGTGGCGGTGTATCCGCTGCTGGAAGAAATCGTTTTTCGCGGCGCATTGCAGGGCTGGCTGCGAACATTCCATTGGGGAGCTCATGGCTGGGGGCCGCTGACGTATGCCAATATGCTGACCAGCTTTGTGTTTGCCGGGCTGCATGGATGGGCGCACCCGCCGCTGATGGCGGCGCTGGTGCTGTTCCCCTCGCTTGTCTTCAGCTATTTCCGTGATCGTGATAATCAGTTACGCATCCCCATTGGCCTGCATGGCTTTTATAACGGCGGTTATTTCTGGTTATATGGGGCACCGTAAGCTACGCTATGCTGTGGGGGACCTCGATCAACCGTCATTTTGAGGCTTCCATTTTGTTGGTGGTGAGATCGGCGCGTCTGTTTTCCTTGTCGATTGGCGGAATACTGCTCAGGCGGTATGGAATTAAGTACTGAGCTTCCCCCAGTTTTCAATTGTTTTTACCATGGTACTTTCAGGTAGCGGGCACGATTTGCGTGTGTTTGTATCGATTTGTACAGCCAGCAGCTCCATATGCCACTTCCCGCATTGACTCTGTATTATACATGACGCGATCCGGCTTAATCAAACTTTGCGATATACCATCGGACATTCATATGTCCCATGTGATCTATCTGCTCCGGGTACACAACACCTCTATATGTCTCGATCATGCCCATGTTTTTCAGGGGAGAGTTTTTATCCATAGCGGATGGAATGAAAAGCCTAGCAGTGCGCTTCTTTATCCAGCACTTCCAGCAGATGCCGGCGCTGTTCATCGGATAGTTTGAGATCGCCGTACTGCGAATGGCGGATCAGCTCGGCGGTTTCATGAATGATCTTCATGCTTTTGTCACACTGGCGGCAATTGCTGCACAGCAGCAGGTGGAAACGCAGACTCAGCAACTCCCAGGCAGTAAGCCTGCGATCGAGAGCATCCGAGGCAAGTTTTGTTGCCTGCCGGCAAGCGTGTTTCATGATCGTTCATCCTTTCCAAACCATTTTATTTCCAAGCATTTGCGCAGGCCCAGACGTGCCCTGTGCAGCAGAACGTGTAGATGGGTCGAAGTGACGTCGCAGGCCTTACAGACCGTTTCAGTGTCGTCGTTGGAAAGTTCACGCATGCGGAATACGAGCCGCTGTTTTTCGGGTAATTTGTCTATGCAGGAATCCAGCACGCCATGAAACTGACCGCTACGGCACAGATCCTCCGGGTTTTCCTTCCATGCACGCGGTGCTTCGCTCCAGCTGCCATCGGAATCGAAATAGGCTGAGGTCGGGTCATGCTCGATGGCATCCGATAGATTGCGGTTGCGAATTTCCTTGCGGATATGATCGATAATCTTGTGCTTGAGGATACCGATCAGCCAGGTGCGGATGGTCGAATCCCCTTTGAAATTCCTGTGGCCCTTCCATGCTGCCAGAAGGGTTTCCTGCAACATATCGGAGGCCAGATCCTCGTTGTGCAGGCGCGACATAGCATAGCGATACAGATAATCACCATGCTCCTGTAACCATTGCTGAGGATTTACCGTTTCACTCATATTTCAACCCTGCCATGCAGTTATTGCTTTGCAATCTATTGTCGGCGACAGCCTGTAAGGGGGGGGCAATGCGATCATGGGAGGTGTGGTCGCTGCTGTCTGCCTCTTCTGTCAGATGTGCAGGAGCTGTCGATGTTAAAGCTGAAAGTTAACCGCCCGGCAGCAGGGGCCGGATCAGAGATACCACTGAAACCACAATCACAGCCATGGCAAGATTAAGCCGGATGCCTGTTTTTACCATGCTATGCATGGGCACATGCCTCGAACCGAATATGATGGCATTTGGCGGCGTGGCCACCGGCAGCATAAATGCACATGAAGCCGATAATGTGGCCGTAATAAGAATCAGCAGCGGATCAATGGCATTGGCAAGCGCTGCCGCGGCCAGAATGGGCAGCATGACCTGAGTGGTGGCTGTGTTGCTGGTGATTTCGGTCAGAAAGGTAATGGCCAGAGCGATACCCAGCATCATTAACGGCACGGGGACCTGCTGGAGAAACTCAAGCTGGCTTCCCAGCCAGATGGACAGGCCGGACTGTTGCATTCCCGAGGCCAGAGCAAAGCCGCCCCCCAGCAGCAGTACGATATCCCACGGGAGTTTGCGGATGGAGTCCGACTGTAATATCGCTGTACCATCGGATTGTTTAAACATAAACAGTAGTCCCGCCATCAGGATAGCAATGGTGCCGTCATCGACGCCGGGGTACGGCAATAACGATGCCCAGCCGGGGATATTGAAGTCTTCAGTATGGATGCCTTTGCGACTCATCCAGAGCAGCGCCGTGATGGTCAGGGTCCAGGCGACAAGCTTCTCGGCACGGCGCATGGGTCCGAGTTTGGCCACGTCCTGACGCAATAGTGAGACATCGGAATGTTGCCACGGGAGGCGGGCCAGACTGGGGCCGAGGAATGCAAACAGTACAGCCAGTCCGATGATCACCATGGGGATGCCGATCATCATCCATTGCAGAAATGATGGTATCATCAGTGGCGCAGCTGCTTGTATGTTTTCAAGGAAAACCAGATTGGGCGCGGTGCCGACCGGTGTTCCCATGCCGCCAATATTGGCTGAGTAAGCGATAATAAGTAAAAAGCTTGCCGCCATCGGGGTGATTTTTTCAGCGCCATGCTCTTCCATCAACCGGTGCAGAATCGGCAGTGCAATGGTGACCATCAGCATGGTGGTGGCGGTATTGGAAATCCACATGGATAAGAACGCTGTAGCCAGCGCGAAACCAAATGCCAGCTGAAGCGGGCTGGCATGAAGGCGGGAGAGCATATTCAGCGCAATACGCTTGTGCAGAGCCGTGTTTTCCATGGCCTGGGCAATCAGAAATCCGCCCAGAAAAAGGAAAATGATCGAGTTGACGTAGCGGGGCGCGATCTCCTTGCCGGTGGCAATGCCAAGGAACGGGAAGGCAATTAACGGAATCAGTGCCGTCAATGCCAGAGGCACACACTCGGTGATCCACCAGATCGCCATCCATAGTGCGATACCAAGCATCGGAGCTGCCTGAGGGTGGCCGGGGATTTCAACCCCTAAGGCGATCATCATACCGGCTGCCGGGGCGAGAATGCGGATCAGCAAGGTCATCATTATGCATACACTCGCAATTCTCTTCGTGTTCGTCTATTTTCCTCCTCATGATATGGTCCAGACAATACCCGTCCCGACGCCGGCGCGTGTGGTCATGGGCTTTGTATGACTGGGCCAATTCCGCCTATACGACGACGGTGATGGCCGGATTCTTCCCGGTGTTCTTCAAACAGTTCTGGGGTGCGGAACTATCAGCCAACGAAAGCACCTTCTGGTTGGGGCTTGCCAATGCCGGCTCGGGTCTGGTGATTGCGTTGCTGGCTCCCGTACTGGGTGCGATGGCTGATCAGGGTGGCCTGAAAAAGCGCATGATGCTCAGTTTCACCACACTGGCCGTACTGATGACGGCAGCACTGTTTCTTGTTGGTCAGGGCGCATGGATGATGGCCATTGCGGTATATACCCTCGGCGCCATTGCATTTTCCGGCGCGAATGTGTTCTATGATTCGCTGATTGTCGATGTGGCCGGACGCCATACCTATGACCGGGTATCGGCGCTGGGATACGCTCTGGGTTATATCGGTGGTGGTCTGCTGTTCGCGGCGAATGTGCTGATGACGATGCATCCGGACTGGTTCGGACTGGCAGACAAGGCCGAGGCGGTGCGCTGGTCGTTTCTCAGTGTAGCAGTTTGGTGGGCGGTTTTTTCGCTGCCGCTGGGGTTGTTTGTCCACGAACGCAGGGAAGCAGAAACGGCGCACTGGCTGACGGCGGCCAGAAATGGATTCGCGCAGCTCGGCGATACCTTTCGTCACGTACGTGGCCTGAAACAGATTTGGCTGTTCCTGCTGGCCTATTTCCTTTATATCGACGGGGTGAATACCGTAGCCCGTATGGCAGTCGATTACGGACTGTCGCTCGGTTTTGATTCCGGCATATTGATTAAGGCATTGCTGATGACCCAGTTTGTCGCTTTTCCGGCAGCGCTGGCACTGGGCTGGCTGGGTGAGCGCTGGAGTGCCAAAGGCGTTATTCTTGTTTGTATCGGGGTGTATGCGCTGGTTTGTGTGTGGAGTTCAACCATGCAGCATGCCAGTGATTTTTACGTACTTGCGGCGGCGATCGGTCTGGTGATGGGCGCCATACAGGCGCTGTCCCGTTCGATGTATGCACGCATGATTCCGTATGATCAGGCGGCTGAATATTTTGGCTTTTTCAATATGTTGGGCAAGTTTGCCGCCGTGCTCGGGCCGGTGCTGATGGGGGTGGTCAGTGCCGTATCCGGCAGTACCCGGGCATCAATACTTGCTATCGTAGTGCTGTTTGCCGCCGGGGCATTTCTGCTTTACCGCGTGCAGGAGGAAAGCGGCCCGGCATGAGTTGTTCGCGTGACCCGGCATCATCGGCCAAGTTTGCACGGCTGGCTGGCATGGCTTATTCTAACGAATAAACACGGAGGCAATATATGACTACTGTTCTGTTAATTTTTCTGGGCGTAATCGCCTTTTTTATCCTTTATATTATTATGATCTACAACCGGTTGGTGAAGCTGAAGAACCGCTTCAAGAATGCCTTCTCACAGATCGATGTGCAGCTGCGCCGGCGCTATGACCTGATTCCCAATCTGGTTGAAACAGCCAAGGCTTACCTCAAGCATGAGCATGAAACCCTGCGGGAAGTGATTGAGGCCAGAAATCAGGCGATGGCAGCGATAAAGGGTGCGAGTCGGAATCCAGGTGATGCAACGGCGATGAAGTCCCTGATGGGGGCGGAGGCGGCTCTTGGCGGAGCATTACTGAACCTGAATGCAGTGATGGAAAATTATCCGGACTTGAAGGCCGACAAGACCATGGCTCAGCTATCCGAAGAGATCAGCAGCACCGAGAATCGCGTTTCCTTTGCGCGTCAGGCATTTAACGACGAGGTGATGGTCTACAACACACAGAGGGAAACCTTCCCGGATGTTTTGTTTGCGGGTGTGTTCGGTTTTAATGCTGCCGCGCTGTGGGAAATCACCGATGCCAGGGCCAGGGAAGGTGTGAAGGTAAGTTTCTGATAGGGAATCCACATGGACTTTTTCGGTCATCAGGAGCAGGCACGTAAACATACGACCTGGCTGGTGTTACTTTTTGGCACAGCCGTGGTGGCGATTATTCTGGCCGTTTATCTGGCGGTGCTTGCCGGTCTTTTCTTTGCCCAGTTCTTTGAAGGGCAACAGTCATTCTTCAGCGTGGATACATTGTGGAACCCCGTGCTTTTTGTCTGGACGACAGGCATATCCTTGCTGCTGGTGGCAAGCGGTAGCCTTTACCGCACGATACAACTGAAGAAAGGTGGCGGGGCAGCTGTGGCGGAAATGCTGGGCGGGGAGCGTGTACCGCCGGCGACACATGATCCACTTGCCAGACGACTTCTGAATGTGGTCGAGGAAATGGCCATTGCCTCCGGCACGCCTGTGCCGCCGGTGTATCTGCTGCAGCAGAGCGGTATCAATGCCTTTGCTGCCGGATTTTCATCAGCCGATGCTGTTATAGCAGTGACACGCGGTGCCATAGAGATGCTGAACCGTGATGAATTGCAGGGTGTGATTGCGCATGAATTCAGTCATATCCTGAATGGAGATACCCGCCTGAAGATGCATCTGATGGGCTTGCTGTTCGGTATTACGCTGATTTCCGATACCGGCATCCTGATGTTGACCAGCCGCCATTCGGTACGTTATTCCACCAGCCGCCGCGAGCGGGGCGTGCATCCGGCTCTGCTGATCATGGGCTTTTTATTGTTCATTGTGGGCACCATCGGCGCGGTATTTGCCGATATGATCAAGCGAGCGGTTTCCCGGCAAAGGGAATTTCTTGCCGATGCGGCGGCTGTACAGTTTACCCGCAATCCGTTCGGTATTGCCAACGCGCTAAAGGTAATTGGTGGCTATAAAGAGGGTTCGCGCATTCGTCATGCAGCGGCGGATCAGGCCAGCCACTTCTTTTTCGGCAATGCCATGAAAGCGCGGCGGAAGAAAAACTGGTGGGCCACACATCCGCCGCTAACGGAGCGCATCAGACGCCTCGACCCATCGTTTCGTGGTGATATTCCGGCCATTCAGGCACAGGTGGTCAGCTCCCGTGTGTACAATGAAGCCGTTGCAGCTTTTGATGCAGGCTCGGATGTGCATGCAGGGCATCTGGAAGCCAGTGTGGATCATGTCATGCAGGGGGTGGGCAACCCCGACGTGACACATCTGAGCGAGGCGAGAAGGCTGTTGAAGAAAATCCCCGCCCGGATAAAGGATTTTGCACACGACCCCTATACGGCAAGAGCAACTGTGTATACCTTGTTGCTGCATAAGGATGCCAAATTGAGAACCGTGCAGTTACAGGCGCTTGAGGAAGCGGCTGATTCGGATGTGTATCGTGAGGTGCTGGATATCCAGCTCGAAATACAACATCTGGATGCCGAGCTGCGCCTGCCGCTGCTGGAAATACTGTTGCCTGCATTGAAGACACTGTCGAAGCCGCAGTATCTGACCTTGCGCAAGGCCGTGCTGGCCGTTATCAGGAGTGACGGTAAGGTCAGTATGTTCGAATACATGCTGCACAGAATGCTGCTGCGGCATCTAAAGCCGGCTTTTTCAACCATCAGGCCGCGACCTGTGAGATTCGAGTCAGTGCAGCAGGTGGCGGAGGAGTGCGCCTGTGTGCTGACTTGCCTGATTTCTTGCGGCAAACACGCAGACAGGGTGACGGTGTTTTTAAAAGCTGCAGAATATCTCGGGGTTCAGCTTGATCCTCCCGGGATATTTGCCTGCAAGCTGGGCCGACTGGATAGTGCATTGAAACGGCTTGAGCTGGCGGCTCCGGATGTGAAGAAGCGTCTGCTGACCGCTGCAGTGCATTGCGTACTGGCCGATGGCCGGCTGGCCATTGTGGAGATTGAATTATTGCGTGCCGTAGCCGATGCACTGGACAGTCCGATGCCGCCGCTGGCATTGCAGGCCGGTTGAACGGGGCAGGGCAGTGTAATGGACAATGATCTGGAGATGACATGGATCCGATGATGCGGAAAAAAATCAATCAGCTTGGTATTGAAGCTATCAGGCGACATATTTTCCTGTGCTGTGACCAGACGAAACCCTGCTGCTGCACGAAGGAAGCCGGTCTGAAGGCATGGGGTTATCTGAAGCAACGCCTGAATGAGCTGGGCTTGAATGGCAAGGGTGTGTTTCGCAGCAAGGTGAACTGCCTGCAGGTATGCCGGACTGGCCCCATTGCCGTCGTTTATCCTGAAGGGGTGTGGTATCACTCATGCACGTCGGAAGTGCTGGAAATGATCATTCAGCAGCATTTGATCGGCGGTCGGGTGGTCGAGGAATACCGGATCAGTGGGCCAATGGATTGCATGGGCAGTTGAATGCTTATCCTGCGTTTGAAAGGCTTAATTTCCTGAGAAGACCGAACCCACACCCATATCGGTAAAGATTTCCAGCAGCAGGGCATGCGGAACCCGCCCGTCGATAATATGGGCCTGAGCCACATCGCCGGCCACAGCATCCAGACAGCACTGAACCTTGGGGATCATGCCGCCGTTGATGGTGCCTGAATCAATCAGTGCGCGGCTGCTTTCCGGTGTCAGGCTGGAGACGAGGTTTTTCGTATCATCCATAACCCCCGTGACATCAGTCAGCAGAATCAGTTTCGCAGCTCCCAGCTTTTGGGCAATTGCACTGGCGACGAGATCAGCATTGATGTTGTAACTCTGGCTGGCCGCTTTATCGTAACCGACAGGGGCAATCACCGGGATGAAGCGATCCTTTTCCAACAGCTCCAGAATACCGGTATGTATGCTGTGTACGCTGCCGACATGACCGATGTCAATAATTTCCGGCACATCAAGTTCCGGTGCATCGCGTGTGATTTTCAGTTTGCGGGCACAGATAAGCCCGCCGTCCTTGCCGGACAGTCCTACGGCTTTACCGCCGGCCTTGTTGATATTGGCAACGATTTCCTTGTTCACCAAGCCTGCCAGCACCATTTCAACGACGTCCATGGTTTCACTGTCGGTCACCCGCATGCCATCAACGAACTCGGCCTGCTTACCGATTTTCTCCAGGTGTTTGCCGATCTGCGGGCCGCCGCCATGTACAATTACCGGATTGATGCCAACCTGCTTGAGCAGGGTGATATCGGTGGCAAAGCTGGCTTTCAGCTCTTCCTCGACCATCGCATGACCGCCGTATTTGATCACGACAGTCTGATCGGCAAAGCGCTGCAGATAGGGCAGCGCCTCGATCAGTGTCTTGGCTCTGGCTTCTGAGTGTTTCATGCGTCCATTTCCTCGACGGGAACTGTCTTGCGGTGATGTTCGGGCTCAACGTCAAATAACAGCGACCAGAACCACATCAGTCCGGCAACAGCCAGTGTGATACCCATGCTCAGAGCCATGCGGCCATTGTCCGGGTCATTGATCTGTGTGCCCAGCGGAATGAACACCAGCAGGGCCGTGGCGCATACCGCCAGCCGTGTCCAGTCGGTTTCCTGACGAAAGAGTACGCTGGCTGCGGCAGGCACGGAGATCAGTGCGTACAGGGTGGCGACAATCCAGTGATTGTCTCCGTTGACGCTGGTCAGCGTATGCCAGATACCCTCGCCACCGCTCAGGCGGATTTCAATGGCTGCACCGAGGACCAGTATGGCAAGCACCGAAAGCGTCCACATCAGCCAGCCCAGCCATGTATTACGCCGGGCCAGGTGATTCATCCATACGCCGTTACCCACGACAAACATGAATGCCGCAAAAATCATACCCCATGGGGCAAATGTAAAATCAATATGCATAACACGTCCTGTTAAACCGGAATGGACGTATGCTAGCCATTCAATCTGGTGAAATCATCCTCCGGTAGAAGGGCTGCAGTGCCCCTGATTTATCTGTATGTATAAATAATATGCATGAGTGCATAAAATATAAGCATTGTGAGCGAGGTGATTCTGGCGTGAAATAGATAAAGTGTTGAAAAATATAGCTAAGTGTTTTCTGGCACGTTTGGCATCCGGGTTGCTATAGGTATGGCAAGCGAGTCATGGCAGTCCATGCATGGCTACACATAACAAGGAGAAACAAATGAAAATGAAAAAAACATATTTATTGATGATGATGGCCGGCTTTCTGGGGCTTGGCTTTGGAGCCGTTGAGGCACAGGCAGAAGATTTGAGCATCAGTGGCGATATTGGCATCGCGAGTCAGTATGTCTGGCGCGGTGCAGTACAGAAGGGTTCGCCATCCGTTCAGGGTGATGTCGGAGCTTCTTATGGCGGCCTGTCCGGTTCGGTCTGGTTCTCCAACTCCTATCCATCTCCCGAGCCACAGTTTGCCGGTAAGGATGTAGTTGAATTTGATATGACGCTGGATTACTCAGGCAGCATTGGTGATAGCGGTCTTGGTTATTCGGTCGGCGGCATATACTACACCTATCTTTACGATGCACACTCCAACTTTGTTGAAGTTTATGGTGGCATCTCCTATGACGCCTTATTTTCACCATCATTAACCGTGTATTATACAGCCAAGGGCAACGATTCGGGTTTCTACAAGACCGGCGATACATGGGTTGACCTGGGCGTAGGCACATCCGTCGCCGGGTTTGATGTGTCCGGCACCCTGTCATTCGTGAGCTGGAAGAAGGATGCGCTGAAACGGCCTGTAACCGCCGGTCTTGATATGTATAAGAGCGGCGCAAGCCTGGTAACACTGGGAATCAGCAAGGACGTGAAAGTTGCTGATGTGACGATTACCCCTTCGCTGACTGCGACGATACCTGTCATCGGCAAGTCAATTGACGGCAACCGTTATATTTACGGTACCAATGTGAAGAACGAATTCATCGCAGCTGTGAATTTCGCCTACTAATTCGGCAGAAGGAAGAGGGGGGGGCAATCGCCCCCCCTGGGTTTCAGTTTACAATCTAAAAACATAAGGAGATCAATATGAAGTTAATACGAGCCATCATCAAGCCGTTCAAACTCGATGATGTAAAGGATGCACTGGGCGAGGTCGGTGTATCCGGCCTGACAGTGACCGAAGTACGTGGTCATGGCCGCCAGAAAGGGCACACCGAGCTTTATCGCGGTGCTGAATACAATGTGGATTTTATTCCCAAGACCGAGATTGCTGTTGTGGTGAGCAGTGAACAGGTCGATGCGGCGATAGATGCGATTGTTGAAGCAGCCAAGTCCGGCAAGGTCGGTGACGGTAAGATCTTCGTCAGCAATATTGAAAAAGTAATTCGTATCCGCACCGGTGAAACCGATGCCGATGCACTTTAAGGAAGGGGGAATCAGAATAATGAAAAACATGATAACGAAAATTTTCACGGTGCTTCCTGCAGCCCTGCTGACCCCGGGCATGGCATTTGCCGAGGATACACTGAACTCGGGCGATACAGCCTGGATGATCACTGCAACAGCGCTGGTGTTGCTGATGACGTTGCCGGGTCTGGCTCTGTTCTACGGCGGTATGGTGCGCAAAAAGAACATTCTTTCCATGTGCATGCAGACCATCGCCATTGCCTCTCTGATGAGTGTGTTGTGGGTTGTGGTTGGCTATTCGCTGGCTTTCGGCGAGGGCTCGACCTTTATCGGCGGTATGGGGAAAGCATTTTTCTCCGGTGTAGGTTATGACACCCTGTCCGGGACGATTCCCGAGACTGTTTTTGCAACCTTCCAGATGACCTTTGCCATTATTACGCCTGTGCTGATTATTGGTGCTTTTGCTGAACGGATGAAGTTCTCGGCGGTGATGTTGTTCACCGGTATCTGGGTGCTGGCTGTTTATGCTCCGATCTGTCACTGGGTATGGGGCGGGGGGTTCCTGGGCGACCTGGGAACGCTCGACTTTGCCGGTGGTACTGTTGTACATATTAATGCCGGTGTGGCCGGTCTGGTCTGTGCGCTGGTACTGGGTAAGCGTATTGGATATCCGAAGGAAGCCATCCTGCCGCATAACCTGACCCTGACTCTGATTGGCGCTGCTTTGCTGTGGGTCGGCTGGTTCGGTTTCAATGCAGGTTCCGAGCTTGCCGCTGACGGCACTGCCGGTATGGCTCTGCTGGTCACTCAGGTGGCGGCTGCTACGGCTGTGTTGGCATGGTGTGTGGCTGAATACCTGGTATTCAAGAAAGCGAGTCTTTTGGGTGCATGTTCGGGCGCGATTGCCGGTTTGGTGGCCATTACGCCTGCTTCCGGTTTTGTCGGTCCGATTGGTGCGCTGGCCATTGGCGCTTCTGCCGGCGTGGCCTGCTTCTTCGCCGTGTCCTTTATGAAACGGGCACTGGGTTATGATGACACACTGGATGCATTCGGTGTTCACGGTATTGGCGGTATCGTCGGTGCTATCCTGACCGGTGTGTTCGTATCAGCCTCATTTGGCGGTGCGGGCCTTGCCGATGGTATGAGCATCGGTAGCCAGGTTGTTGTACAGATCGAAGCCATTCTGGCCACGATTGCCTATTGCGCTGTGGTGACCTTCATTATCCTGAAGGTGATTGATGCCGTTGTCGGCCTGCGTGTAACAGACGATGAAGAACGTGAAGGTCTGGATCTGGCCTCACACGGTGAGCATGTCGTCTGATTGAAAGATTTGTGGTGGAGACGGAATAGTTTCACCCGGTTAGAAATTATATCTCGACCACAATGAAGCAGGGACGGAGTTTTCTCCGTCCCTGCTTTCAATTCAACCAGGAGGTTCATATGACAGGATCATTACTGCTGCACGCATTGTCGTTGAACGACAGGGTGCTGGAGCCGAATCGCCTGCCGATTGCCGGTCGCGTGTGGGCTTACAGCAAGGAAGGTTGCAGTCGCGAGATGTTTGTTGGCAACTGTATATCCCTGTTATCCCTGCTCGGTGTGGATAATGCCAGAATAAACTGGAAGGATGATATCATGGCCTTTGATGTCAGCTTTCAGGCTAAGCCGGCTACGGTCATTATTTCACTCAGGGATGATTCGCTGGCATCGGAATATTTCTATTTTCTGGGTATCTGGATTTGTCCGCAATCCGATGCGCCGGAACGAGCCGGCCACATAGCCATGATTGATACCATTTATCCCGGTGAGGATGAAGAGCTTCTCAAGCCTGTTCTCAGCTACGGGGTTACGGTATGGGATCGGCCACTGCAACTGTCGGAGATCAGGAAGCTTATTCGCTCTGAGGTTCTGGGTCAGCGTATGTATCAGGACTCGTTCTATCTGTGCGGGCAGACTGCGGTCGAGAGCATTCCAACCGGCCGTTTTGTCATTTGCCCGACAACGCCTGCCATGCAACACGGACGTTTTGAGATTCGCCATGCTCTGTATTCTCTGCGCAATCTGATGGCCCTGATGGGCTGGTCCATGCATCGCTATGAGTTGTTGCAGAAGGATAAAGCCCCTGTAAATCTTTATCGGCAATTGATGGATTTGCTCAGCCATGTGCAGCAAAAAGACATCCGCACGGAACAGTGGGATGATTTGGTCAGCGAGCATGCTAGAATTGCCCTGCAGGGAGCTTCTGACGCCATGGTTTATGCCGGGTATCAGCACGAAATGCGTGGCGTTGGGCGATTGTTTGATGCAATTGTCGGGGAACTTGATGTCAGCGACATGAAGGGAGCGGGGAGCTTGCTGACTCGCTTACGGATACCTTTCCAGCATCTTGGGGATGAACTGGAGGAGCATGTGAATATGATTGGACGAACCGAAAAGCAGGCGCGGATTATACAGCCTTTTATGCATTCCCGCATGCTTGCCGGGCAGCAGGTTTTATTACAGAAAATAATTGAAAATACTGAAAAGGGAGTAAGTAAACAATGAATACAGCAGGAATGGATGTCTTTTTTCTGACCATGGGTGCGGCGATGGTACTGGCTATGCATGCCGGCTTCGCCTTTCTCGAGGTCGGTACGGTCAGGCGCAAGAACCAGGTCAATGCGCTGGTGCGTGTCATTACCGATTTTGGTTTTTCTACCGTGGCCTACTTTTTTGTCGGCTTTGCGGTTGCCTATGGCATCAACTTTTTCGCGCCGGTTTCGGAGCTGAACGTGATCGGCGACAAGGCCAACGGCTATGAGATGGTGCATTTCTTCTTCCTGCTGACCTTCGCGGCTGCGATCCCGGCCATC
>JAJRTF010000015.1 GCA_021545585.1 Zetaproteobacteria bacterium | reverse complement strand
CTGAAGCTCAATACCAGGCCGCGTAAGAGCCTCGGATATCGATGTCCTGCAGAGCTATTCTTGCCCGGCTTCGATTTCCGTGAATACTACGAACAAAATATCAGGCGTGTTGCACTTCGATCTTGAAACCGC
This sequence comes from Zetaproteobacteria bacterium, assembly GCA_021545585.1. Classification (GTDB taxonomy): domain Bacteria; phylum Pseudomonadota; class Zetaproteobacteria; order Mariprofundales; family Mariprofundaceae; genus JAJRVH01. The sequence continues at coordinate 15,916 of JAJRTF010000015.1, read as the reverse complement.
CAGGCATATGCATGTCAGCCGGCCAGTTCGACAATACTGTCCATCCTTTCCTGTGTTGCCTGATAGCCGATCTCCACCGCTTCTTTGCCGCGATAAAACTCCAGTAAGCCGATATCATGCACCTCGGGCACCAGCATGATATCAGGCGGCATCAATCGCTGTCGCAGCTGCATCAGCATATCCTCGGAAATCATCTGTGAACGGTTCAATACCGAACTTAAGCCCATGTTTTTCAACACCTCCGCCTTGTTCCGGGGGTCACGAAAACCTTTCAGCCATTCGCCGATCTGGGGCCATCTCTGTAACCATGAGGACTGCAACAGCTCCTGTAATCGCGCCTGCCATTCAGGGCTGCTGGACTCCTCAAGCGGCTCCCTGCCCGGCACCGCATGGGTAGCGACAGCCAGCACAGGGCCGCCAAAATGGTTTCTGGCCACATCAAAAGGCACGGGGTTGACCAGTCCCCCGTCAACAAACATGCGCCCATCCATGCGTGCTGGAGACATCAAACCCGGAAATGACATGCTGGCACGTACCGCATCCACAAGACTGCCACGGTCAATGACCACCTCGCTGCCATTGCCCAGGTCAGCCGCCACAGCAGCATAACCTATCTTCAGATCCTCAATCTTTTTACCGTTCAGATAGGGCTCCAGAAACTTGTATATGGTTTTACCTGAGGACAGGGCTCCTTCAGAGAAGTCGGGCGTGAACAGGCGCAGGGTGGAAATCCAGTCCATGCCAAAGGCCAGTCGTTTCATTTCGTCTATTTCGACACCGGCGGCATGGAATGCACCTACTTCCGCCCCTACACTGGTGCCGACAACCCCGCGTATCGGAATATCGGCCTGTTGCAAGGCTTCAAGCACACCGATATGCGCCAGTGCCCGCGCTCCGCCGCCGCCCAATGCCAACACCACACCCCGCATCATCACCTCGCATATACCTTGCCGGATTTATATAAGGAGCTGGATACCATGATTAAACTCCTGTTATCAGGTTAGCTCCTTTCCGGCAGATCGCAAACATTCGTATCCCGGACTGACAATCCGCCTGCGAGCATGCATGATAAGCCGATGCAACCCATTCGCTGGCTGGCCTCTCCGCATTTCAACCATCGTCCTGAAGAAAGTACGATTGATCTGATTGTACTGCATGCCATCAGCCTGCCTGCCGGCGAATTTGCCCCCGCTAATGTTGAAGCATTCTTTACCGGCACCCTTGATACCACGGCTGATCCGGGCTTTGCCGGCCTTGAGGGCGTACAGGTATCAGCCCATTTCGTCATTGACCGGCAGGGTGCTGTCACCCAGTTCGTGGCCTGTAACAGGCGCGCCTGGCATGCGGGTTTGTCGGAGTGGCATGGACGGGGCAACTGCAATGACTACAGCATAGGTATTGAAATGATTGGCGATGAGTCTAGGCCGTTTACGCGTCCCCAGTACCGGGAGTGTGCGCGCCTGTGTCGTACCCTGATGCACCAGCTTCCGGCCATTACAACAGGGCGTATTGCAGGCCATCAGGATGTGGCTCCGGGGCGCAAATGGGATCCTGGCCAGCAGTGGGACTGGAATCATTTCCGCCGCAGTCTGGCACATATCAAACACCTGTATCCGGAGCTTCGATGATGAACCAGGGCTCGCCGGGTGCTGCCGGCTGGCTGAATGCCTTCCCGGATCTGGCATCCATGCCTGTAGATATTCTCTCAACGCTGTCTGCCATCCAGGCCATGCAGGTGCCCGGTGACACCGTGCTGTTTCGCGATGGTGACACCTGTCAGGGTTATGTGTTTGTGGCTCAGGGCAGTGTGCGCGTGCAGAAGATGGATCCGGATGGCCATGAAATTGTTCTTTACCGGGTCGAAGACGGTCAGACCTGTATGCTGACTACATCCTGCCTGCTCGGTGACAGGGCCTATCCGGCCGAAGGTATTACCGAAGAGCCGACAACGCTGGCGCTGATACCAGCGAAGGACTTTGATGCCATGCTTGCCAATGCGCCGTTCCGCCATTTCGTGCTCGGTATGATCAGCGAGCGTATTGCCGATCTGATGGCCCTGATTGAGGATGTCGCCTTTGCACGCATGGATGTGCGTCTGATCCGGCGTTTGCTGGAACTGGATGATGGCAGTCATGTGCTATTTCTTACGCATCAGCAATTAGCCACTGAACTGGGCACAGCCCGTGAAGTGGTCAGTCGCATCCTCAAGGATCTGGAGCGCCGTGGTTATCTGAATCTGAAGCGAGGACAGGTACAGCTCAGCAATCCCGGAGCACTGCGTGAGCTGGCCACCGAGCAGTTGTGATGCAACGCTTTCTTATGTGACATTATCACTGAATGCATGATGCCCCATGCTTAGTCTCGGCTTATTCACTTAAGGAGGCTTATCATGAAAGCAAATCTTGGAACAATAGATCGCGCCATTCGCGCTTTGGCCGGAATGGCTCTTATTGCCTTTGGCTCTATGGGGACCCTGGCTGCTCCCTGGAATTATGTCGCTATGGGTGCGGGTGCTGTGTTTCTACTCACTGCCATCATCCGCTTTTGTCCGTTGTACCGCATTCTGGGCCTGAATACCTGCGGCAGGAAAGAGGCTTAAGCTGTCAGACTGACTGACAAAGCCATCCCCCTGATGCATCTGCATGATCCTTCCCTGACATGCAGGTGCATTTCTTTTACAAAGCGTTAACTTCTGTAGCTATGGACAGTAACACCCTGCGCATCGTCATTTTTCTGACCATTATAGGCGGCATGGCCTTATGGGAAATCATGGCAGCCCGGCGGCCGCTGTCTCAGTCCAAAAGCAAACGCTGGTTTGGCAATATCACGCTGGTTACCGTGGATACGCTGCTGGTACGTCTGCTATTGCCGGCCGGATCTGTCGGTGCGGCAATCTGGGCCGAAGCCCGGCAAATCGGCCTGTTGCATCTTGTCGAACTTCCTGATGTGGCTGCCATCGTTGCGGCCGTGATTCTGCTGGATCTGGCCATCTATGTGCAGCATGTCGTCTTTCATACCGTGCCATGGCTATGGCGACTGCATATGGTGCATCACGCTGATCGCGATCTTGATGTAACCTCGGGCCTGCGCTTTCATCCGATTGAAATCCTGATCTCCATGTTTATCAAGCTGGCGCTGGTAGTTGTGATCGGTGCGCCGGTGCTGGCTGTCATCCTGTTCGAGGCCATTCTCAACGGTATGGCCATGTTCAATCATGCCAATGTTCGATTGCCACTGCCTGCGGATCGGCTGCTGCGCCTGTTACTGGTTACACCAGACATGCACCGCGTTCATCATTCCGTAGTGGTGGAGGAAACCAACAGCAATTTCGGCTTCAACCTGAGCCTCTGGGACCGTCTGTTCGGCACCTATCGCGCCCAGCCTGCTGCCGGACATCAGGCCATGACTATTGGCCTCAGCCAGTTCCAGCAGCAGCCTACATATCGACTGGGGTGGATGTTGGCCTTGCCGTTCGTCGGCCAAATCGGTCAGTATTCACGCTGGAAACAGTCCGATGGAGGAAGCCATGACCGATGATGCCAAAGTCAATCGCTGCGAATGCGCTCATCGCACATTTGCTCAGCTCAAGGAATATAAAACCCTTGCAGCAGCACAGGCTGCTACCGATTGCGGAGCCGAATGCGAAGGATGCCTGCCGTATCTGAAGTTGATGTTTGCCACGGGTGAGACGGAATTCGATCTCGAAGACCCGCGCCTGAAGGACTATCAGTAATGCAGGCAAGCCGCTATGGCGGCTTTCTCGTTGCGGCAGCCTGTTTCGTGGTTATCGTGGCCGGTATGCAGGCCGCCACATCGCTGCTGGTTCCATTTCTGCTGGCGACCTTCATCGCTATCATCTGCCTGCCGCCACTGAACTGGCTGGCCCGGCACCGCATTTCCAGTGGGGCATCAGTACTGATTATTACCCTGACACTGATCATTGTCGTATTACTGCTCGGCACATTTGTCGGCAGTTCTATTTCGGATTTCTCAAGTAATCTGCCGATCTATCAGTCGCGCCTGAAAGTCATAAGCGGTGATCTGCTGGCCTGGCTGTCCGGCCTCGGCATTTCCTTCTCTTCGCAGTCGATCATCGACAACTTCAGCCCGTCTGCAGCCATGGGCATGGCCGGCAAGCTTGTTTCCGGGCTCGGCAATGCGCTGGCCAATACCTTTTTGATCGTACTGACGGTGATTTTTCTGCTCATCGAAGCTGCCGCACTGCCGCACAAATGGCGCGCGATGGGCAAATATGCGCCGTCTACCGAGCACTTCGGCCGCTTTGTCGAAAGCGTTAATTCATATCTTGCTATCAAGGGATGGGTGAGCCTCGCTACCGGGGCGGTCATCAGCATCTGGCTGGCTGTGCTCGGCGTGGATTATCCGTTGCTCTGGGGGCTGATCGCATTTTTATTCAATTTTGTGCCCAATATCGGCTCGATCATCGCTGCCATACCGGCTGTGCTGCTGGCTCTGGTGCAACTCGGGCCGGGAGCTGCGCTTGGTGCAGGAGCCGGTTATGTTGTCGTAAATATCGTCATGGGAAATGTCGTCGAGCCTCGCTTCATGGGCAGAGGCGTGGGCCTGTCCACACTGGTTGTATTCCTGTCTCTGGTGTTCTGGGGCTGGGTATTGGGACCTGTTGGTATGTTGTTGTCAGTGCCGTTGACCATGATCGTCAAGCTGGCGCTGGAAGCTAATGAACAAACCCGCTGGATCGCTATTCTTCTCGGTTCGGATGTGGAGCCTCAGCCCGACTGATTCAACGCCCCTGCAAACGCTCTTGAGTACATGTAAGCACAGCGTCAAAGAGTCCGGCTTCACCATGGCCATGCTGGGGGAGCACCCATAACGGTATCCCCGCAGGCCAGAGTGCGGTCAGTTTGACGGCATCCTTGCCGGTAACGGCCACCTGGTGACCCGGGGCGGTCAGTTCTTCGACATCGCTGGCTGTGAAGCGATGATGGTCGGCAAAGGTGCGCGTAGCAGCTATATCCAGACCAATGGATTCGAGATCTGCAAAGAAGCGCTGCGAGCGGGCGATGCCGGTGGCGGCAAACACCTTCTCTGGCAGGCCTGCACCGGTACACATGACATCATGCAACGAGCCGGGCTCGGCCTGCCATTGCCATTCCCGGGATGTGGTGAGAGGCACTGCATGTGCCGGCCCCGTCCGGATGATGATATCGGCTCTGGCCAGTTCACTGACCGGTTCACGCAGCGGGCCGGCAGGAATCTGATGGCCATTGCCGACCCCTTCAGCGGGCACCAGCACAATATCGCAGGCGCGCTGCAGTTGCCGGTACTGAAAACCATCATCGAGTATCAGTATATTCCCAAGAGCGGCAGCCATTTCACTGGCCTGAACACGATCCTGTCCGGCAATAACGGGACAGCCGCATTGTTGGGTCAGCAGCAGGGCTTCATCACCGACGAGCGCCGGGTCATCATCGGGCTCAATCTGTCGGGGGGCGGATAATGTTCCGCCGTCTCCCCGGCACAGGATGACCGGGGCATAAGCTGCATCTTTCAGTTGTCCGGCCAGCCAGATCACGAAGGGTGTTTTACCGCTACCGCCGGCGGTGATATTGCCAGCTGAAATCAGCGGCAGTTTTGGTCTGATGCTCCTGCCGGCTCGCCGGTCAAGATTGCGGCGGTTGATGGCTGCATAGACGGGTTCAAACATGCGCAACCACACTGGCGGCACATTCCCTTGCCACCAGATATCTTCGATCCACTGATGCAGGCTGCTCATGTTCTGCTTTCAATAGCCGGCAGCACGGGCCGGATAGCAGTCAGTATGCGCGGCATCACCTGCGTGCGTTCGGCCATAAATGCGGCTGCATGCTCATGCAATGCCCGCAATTCGTCCGGATGAGCAATCAGGCGTGTGATGGCATCGCGCAGCTCTGCATCATCGTGTGTGACAATGGCAGCATGATCATGCTGCATATCCTCAATGATAGCGCGGAAATTCTGCATATAAGGGCCGGTCACCACACCGCGGCCACAGATGCATGCCTCGAGCGGATTATGGCCGCCGACATCGACTATGCTGCCGCCGATGAAAACGATGTCGGCAATGGCATACAGACTTGCCAGCACCCCCATTGCATCAACCAGTATGATTTCTTCCGGTGGCCCGGACGCTGTCTCTGACCAGCGTCTCAGATGATAGCCGCGCTCTCGAATCAGCTCGGCTACGGCGTCGAATCGCTGCGGATGACGCGGTACAATGAATGTCAGCAGATCGGATCTCTGACTTCGCCATGTAGTCAGCATGTCAAGGATGCGGGCCTCTTCATCATCGTGGGTGCTGGCAATCACCAGAATCGGCCGTTCATCGGAGGCGCCCAGACGCTGGCGCAGTTGTTCGGCATCCACATCGGGGGCGGCAATGGCATATTTCATATTGCCGGCCACTTTGATCCTGTCCGGGGGCACACCGATAGCGGCCAGTCGCTCGGCATCAAGATCACTTTGGGCCAGAAACATGGAGACGGGTTTCAACCAGCGTCGCCACAGGAAAGAGGAGCGCCGGTAGCCAGGAAAAGAGCGATCAGACAGGCGCGTGTTGATACCAATCACGGGGATATCGCAGCGCTGGCAGGCCTTCAGCATGCCCGGCCAGAACTCGGTTTCAGCAAGCAGGAGAAGCCCCGGCTGCAGACGATGTACCAGACGCTGCATCAGGCCCGGGATATCCCACGGCAGATAGGAGATGGAGACATTCTGCAGAAGTCGCCATGCATGGGCAAAGCCGGTGGCGGTGACAACGGTAAGGTGTATGCGGTAGCCATCGCCCTGCAGTGCCTGAATCAGCGGCACGACAGAGCCAACCTCCCCGACCGAGCAGGCATGTACCCAGATGCAGCCCGGTGCCGGTTGCGGTAAATCCAGCGCCAGATGCTGGCGCCATTTGACGGGTGAAGACGGGCATGCCTCAAGCATTGAAGCGTGGCGCAAAAGGGGCGTGTCCGGTGCCGGTCGGGACAAAGCTGCTGTGCATAGCCGTATTGGAACAGGAATTGCCGTTAGACTCCAGTTTTCAAAGAGTTACGATTGCCTGAGGCAATAGCGCTTGCATCTTGCATCGCCTTGCGCTTGCATAAGCCGACAGAAAAGACCGTGCCGGTTTTGTGGGCCTGTGCTATACTGAGGCCTTCGACAAGGAGGAGTGGGCGTGAGTAATGAAGACAAATCAATCGATGTTGCATGGTTGGAAGAAAACATCCTGAAGCGCAAACTCAGCGACAGCGACAAAACACAACTTGCAGGTATTATAGAACGGATTGAGTTCTCCAAGGGTGACACCATTCTCACCGAAGGGGATAAGGGCGGCGTACTTTATCTGCTGCGTTCGGGCTCTGCCGATATACTCATGGAGGCCGCAGGTACGCAGCGGCGCATTACGGCAGCTACTGCGGGAGCGATGTTTGGCGGCATCACTTTTCTGACAGGCGAACCGGCCAGTGCCTCGGTTGTGGCGAATACTGATTCTGTCGTTTACAAGATGACGCGCAGTGGTTATTCGCAGTTGATGCAGACCAATCAGGAACTGGTATATGCCCTGTTTACCTATATGCTGGTCTATGCATCCCAGATTGTGCGCAGAATGAATGCGGAGCATGCCGAGATGATGGAGTACATGACGGGTAGCCATAAATAAACTGTCAGACCTATATGCTGTATCCAGGGTCGCCCGCAGATTGCGGGCGACCTTTTTTATGTCAGCCTGTGCAGCTTGAGGGCCTGAATAAGGAGAAGGGATCGTGATTGAAGCTATACTGTCACTGCTGTTCGCACTGGTGATTGTCTTTCTGGCGGCACAGGTTTTCACCAATGCGCTGGAATGGCTGGGCGAGAAGATGGGGGTTTCCGAAGGTGTGACCGGCTCTGTGTTTGCAGCCGTGGGCACGGCCATGCCGGAAACCATTGTGCCGATGGTGGCAGTACTGGCCGGTGGTGCAGCCGTTGAGGTCAATCATGCGGTGGGACTGGGCGCTATCCTCGGCGCACCCTTCATGCTGGGGACGCTAAGCCTTGGTCTGATGGCCTATTTCGCCGGCCGCAAGCGTGGCTGGACGGATACCTTTAAGCCGGAAACAACGGGCCTGCACCGCGATATTTGTGTCTTTATGACGGGTTTCTCGCTGGCAGTAGGTGTCGCCTTCCTGCCCGAGAGCTGGCATAACATTCGTATTTTTGCCGCTCTGATGCTTTTTATGATCTATTTCCTTTATCTGATGGCGACCATTCGCGCCAGCCAGCAGCTCGTGTCCGAGGGGCACGGCACCGAGGCTGATGAAGACCTGTATGGCGCAAAGATATTCACGCCGTCAAGGATGGTGGCTTCTCTGCAACTGCTGCTGGCCATCGCGGCGCTGATCTGGGGTGCCCGTCTGTTTGTCGCAGGTGCTGAATTGATGAGCGAGTTGATCGGTGTCGGTGCACTGGTGGTTTCATTGCTGATTGTACCGGTAGCGACTGAGTTGCCCGAAAAGGTAAATTCTATTTTGTGGATCCGCCGCAAACGCGACACGCTGGCCTTTGGCAATATTACCGGAGCCATGGTATTCCAGGGCACGGTGATACCTGCTATTGGCATGTTGATTATGCCCTGGCACATTGACAGCGCTTATGCCATTGCAGCTGTTATGCTGGCTTTGAGTGGCATCGCATGGTTGTGGTTTTTGATGCAAAGTGAGCGCCTGACACCGGCATGGCTGATGGGCAACGCGGTGTTTTATGCAGTATTTCTAGTGTACGTCGTGACCGGAGGCGGGCACTAGGTTCAGCCTTAGTATTGGAGGGTAGCATATGATTTTGACGCTGTTATGCGTGGCAGGCATTTTATATCTGGCCCTGCAACTGGAAGATAAGCTCAAGATTCCCTCACCGCTTGGCCTGATCGGCCTAGCTTTTGGTCTTGATCATTTCATGATCTCGACGCCCCTGTTTACCGCTGATCCGGCCAGCTTTGCCGTACTGGTGGTGTTACTATTGCCGGTACTGCTGATCTCCGATTCGCTGGAGTTAAAGCTCAGCGACCTGAAGGAGCACGGGCTCAGCCTGTTTTATCTGGCTGTCGTGGCAGTGGCTCTTTCGGTGATGACAGCTATTTTTACAGCTGACCTTATTTTCGCCGAATATCATCTGTCTGTTGCTGCAGTGATCGTACTGTTTGCCATGGTGCTGGCGACCGACCCGGTGTCGGTGGTGAGTATCTTTTCCAAGTTTGATCTGCCGCATCACCTGAAGATACTGGCTGAAGGCGAAAGTCTGTTTAACGATGCAACAGCACTGATCGTCTTCGTGTTCGTTGGTCTGTATGCCTTGAATGGCGGGGCCATCACTGCTGTATATGTTGCCCAGGTTTCATTGACTGTGGTTTTAGGGTCAGCGGCTCTGGGCGTGATCACAGGTTATCTGGGACTCATGGCTCTGAAGACCACCGAAAACAGAACGGCTGAAATGATGGTCATCCTGATTACCGGTTATGGCGCCTTTGAGTTGGCCGAACATTTTTATTCCCTGCTCAATGTATTCGGTGCGCATTCACATATGCATCTGTCGGGTATCCTGGCCTGTATCTTTGCCACCATTACCGTGCACCACGTCATGATGCAGGCTATTGCCGCCGATGAGCAGCAGATAGAAGCTGCCGAACTGTCTTTGCAGGAAGACATTTCAGAGCAGCGCTCGAAAGGCATCGTGCATGCGGCCCTGAGGCGTATCAGGGCAACGGTGGAAGAACGGGATCGCCATGTGCGCACCAAGGAAGATATTCAACTGCTGGCACTGGTGGCCAATACCATTCTGTTTATTGCTATGGCTGAGATCATCAACCTCGATCTGCTATGGCAATATAAGGGCGAAATTTTCGCCATGTTTATCGCCACAACCGTGATTCGCGCCCTGATGATGGGCAAGTTCGCCATCATCACCAACCAGACCACCAAGATGACCAATGTTAATTTCCGCTGGTGGGGCGTGCTGACCTTTGCCGGCATTAAAGGCGGCCTGTCCATTGTTATGCTGATGATGATCCCGGTATCCTTTGAGCATTTGGAGATGTTCAAGGCCGTGGTTATCGGCGTCATTCTGCTTTCGACCTTCATTTATTCCGCCTGTCTGCTGCTACTGATTGCCGGAAACCGCGAAGCTTTTATCAGGGAAATGGAAGACAAAGGCGCGCACAGTTAGAGCAGGATCTGTCCGGGATTTTCCCGCGTATAATCAATCCCGCGGCAACAGCCGTACTGAGCCGAAAAACTTAAGGCCCCGCAGAAGCAGGGCCTTTATAAAAGTTGTCTGATGCCGGAAAGGGAGGGAGGAGGGTGGCACCAGACAGGGCAAACTATAGGGGTGCAGAGTGATGCCGCTATGAACCCGACATGAATAATTCTTTAGATCCGGTGATGCTTTTCGGATTATGCGGTAGCATCCTTTCCGGATATCCTGTGCATAAGGCGTTGCAGTAGCTGTTTGCCATCCAGTGCAATACCCAGAGTCGCCGGTACCGAGAACAGGGTGATTACGGTGGAGAATAGCAGGCCCCACGACAGAGCCAGCGCCATGGGTGCTACAAACGGATCGAAACCTCCCCAGCCGTAGGCGGTTGGCAATAGGCCGACCACTGTTGTAATGGCGGTGAGCAGTACGGCGCGCAGCCGTCGCTGACCGCTCTCAAGAATCGCTTCGCGCCAGGGAACACCATCCTCGATCTGGCGCTGGATAAAGACGGCCATCACCAGCGAAGCATTGACCACTACGCCGGTCAGGGCGACAAAGCCCATCATGGCCATGAATGACAGCGGCTGACCATGCAGGAAGAAGCCGACAATGATGCCAATGGCGCCGAAGGGGATGGCCAGCATGACCAGAATCGGATAGCTGATGCGGTTAAACTGGATAGCCAGAATCACGAAAATACCGGCCAGGGCGAACATGAAGCTGAAGATAAGGCCGCGTACGGACTCCTCGCTGCGCTCCTGCTCACCACCCAGGTGGTATTTCAGTTTGTCGGCATCATCGGCCAGCCACTGGGCCTTTGCAGCCTCCACCCTGTCATTCAGCTCTTTTGAGGTGAGATGTTGTCGATCAACCTCGGCCGAAACATTGATCACCCGGTTGCCATCCTTATGGCGAATACTGGTGGCTCCGGGCAGCTCTACGGTTTTGGCAATGAGCGATAATGGAACCAGACCGCCCGTACGATTAGGAATTTCAAGGCTCAGCAGCGTGGCCGGATCATGGCGCGCGGATTCGGCATAGCGGATGGTGACATCCACTTCTTCCTTGCCGCGCTTCAATGTCGATATACGCAGCCCGTCAAATGCGGCACGAATATGCGTCGCCGCTGTCGCCAGGTCCACGCCGGCGTAGGCGGCCAGCTTTCGATCCATGACAACATGCAGTTCGGGATCGCCGGGCTCCAGATCGCTTTCAATGGCTTCTGCGCCCCTGATGCCGGATAGCACATTGATCAGACGCTTTGCCGTGCGTGTCATGGCGGCCTCATCGGAACCGGTCAACTCCACCTGCAGGGCGCGACCGACCGGGGGCCCCGGCCGCTGCATGGCAAAGCTGATTTCGAGTTCAGGGAAGAGCGGTGGAATCTCCTTTTGAATCCTGTCCATGACCTCGAAGGCTGAGGTTGTGCGCTGAGTGAACGGAATCAGGATGATTCGTTCAAAGCCGAAGCGATCACCAATCTGTTTTAACGCTTCCCGCTGGTCGGCGCTATTCTCACCGGCAATCATGGTGGTGGTTTCCAGCAGCGCTGGATCAATGCGTTTCCGCACCTCGATATCGAGGGTTTTCAGTTGCGCCTGCATCTCTTCAAGCGTTGTGCCGATGGGCATGTTCACGCGCAAATAAAAGGTGGATTCCGCGCCGGACGGGAACAGCTGGAATTTCATCTGAGTGGCGAGTGCTCCGGCTGCTGCAAGGCCTGTGATAGTCAGAATAATGGTCAGGTAACGCAGCTTCAGCGCCCAGCGCAGGAGCCAGGCATACATGCGGGTGATCCAGACAAACAGCCAGCGTTCCTTCGGATGCTTAGCGGCATTGGCAAAATCCCGGATATGGTTGGGCAGGATGAAAATAGCCTCCCACCAGGAAAATAACAGCAGCGTTACCACGACGACCGGAATCGAAAATACGAATTTGCCGATAATGCCATCCATGTGCATCAGCGGCAGAAAGGCAACGATGGTGGTCAGTACCGTGGCTGATACCGGTCCGATCAGCTCGTGTGTGCCCTTGATGACCGCCTCTTCGGGCGGCATGCCACGCTCCATGTGGTAGGTGGCATTTTCGCCAATGATGATCGCATCATCGACCATCAGGCCGAGCACCATAATAAAGCCGAACATGGTCAGCAGGTTCAGTGTTACGCCGGCCAGATACAGCGCCAGCAGGCCCGAAAAGAAAATAATCGGCAGGCCCCATGCGGTCGTCATCGCCACGGCCGGGCGTAAAAACAGCATCAGTGTAAGGAGCACAAGGGCCAGGCCGATAGCACCATTTTGAGTCAGTACGCCCAGACGCAGGCGGGTGATGGTGGACATATCGTTATATACGCGCACATTCACATCCTGCCCGTATTTTTCCGGTACCGTTTTCAGGTAGGAACGCACACGATCCACCAGTGAGATAATGTCAGCATCTCCTTTTTTCAGTACGATTATATTCAGCGCCGGGTCGCCCTGAGCGCCGACATAGCGATTCGGCCGTTCCAGGGTCTGGGTTACTTCAGCGACATCACCGAGCTTCAATGCTTCGCCGCGTTCATTGGCTCGCAGCACCAGATTGGCCGCATCCTCAGCCGAGGTGAATTCGCCGGTAATGCGGATAATGCGCTGGCCATCGGGGGCCTTCAGGTGGCCGCCTGGAGCATTGATGTTCCAGCCCCGGATTAATGTAATCAGATCATTGGTTGAAACCCTGTGCCGCTGCATTTTATCCGGATCGGGAACAATGCGGATTTCCTCCTTCAGGTCGCCCTGCACCAGTACGCGTGCCACACCATTGAGATTAAGAACATCATCCTCAATATCATCCCCCAGATGTTTCAGGGTCAGCGGGTCAAAATCGCCGAAAATCGAGAAGGTCAGGACAGGCGCCTGCTCGGATTTAACCTCGGAGATTAACGGATCAGCCGGAAGGTCAACGGGTAGATCGGCACGATTGATGGCCAGCTGAATATCAGACACAAGCCGTGAACGATCTTTATAATTCGGGTCGACCTCGATGGTGATCTGCATGGAGCCTGGGAAGGCTGTGGAACGAATGGCATTGATGCCGTCGATGCTTTTTAATTCCCGTTCGATGGGGGTGACCAGCAACTGCTCCACTTCGCGCGGAGCGGTACCGGGATAGCCGACTCCGATGGCGACAATATCGAAATTGACGCTTGGAAATGCTTCGCGCTGGATATTGAAACCTGCGTAGACGCCACCGGCCAGCAGCATCAATGACATCAGGTTGACGAGTACACCGCGGCGTACGAAAAAGGCGATCATGCTTTTCATGAAGGATTAGCCTGCATCGAAACAGCCCGGACAGTATCACTGCGTAAACGACCTTCTGTCCAGGCAAGCTGTCTGCCGGCCAGTTCAAGGGTAAGGCGCTGTAGTTCAGCCTGCAGTTCTGCATTGCTCAGGTCACCTTCAAACTGAACCAGTGTTGCCGTATCCGAACGACCTTCACGGTATTTGCTTACTTCAGCTGCAAACTTCTGTTTTTCGATACGAGCCTGCGCTTCGGCCGCCGCAAGTGCTGGCCGGCCGCTCCGAATCGTCGTGATGGCATTGGCCAGGTCATTGCGCACCTGTTCCTGAAGTTGTAATTGCTCGGAGATAATGCGTTCCCGGGCAAGCTCTGCCTTGCGAAGGGCGGACCGGGCGCTATTGCGATTCAGAACATCACTCATCTCAAGTGACAGCAAAGCAAAGTGATCATGGATGCTGGTGCTCTTTATCAGGGCCGAGGCGGCTGTTGAATCCAGTGACCGGGTGCCGAGCTGGGCGACCAGGTCCAGCTGCATCTGATCCTGGTCACTGGCTGTTTCCAGCTGTGCCTCTGCTGCTTTCAATCGCGCTTCCAGGGCTTTGAATTCCGGCCGCAGCCCACGACTGATATCCAGAGCCTGGTTCAATGAAGGTATGGTCTCGGGTAAATGGCCGCCGACTTGCGGTTCAATCGGCTGCATCGGATCGCGTAACATCAGTCGGTTCAATGCGGTCAGGTCGGCAGCATGCCCCGCTCTGGATTGAGCCAATGCAGTCTGGCGTGCAGCCAGCAGCGCTTCAGCCTGCAGGCGATCCGAAACTTCAATCAGTCCGAACTTTTCGCGGGAATGCAGATAGGATAATAATTTTCTGGCGCGTTTTACGGCGGACTCGGCAATGCGGATATTAATATTGTCTGAAGCCAGTTGATAATAAAGGCTCAGCGCCTGCAAAGTAAGATTATGTGCGGTAATCTCCTGATTCAGTTTGGCAGCTTCGTAGCCGGCACCGGCGGCAATCAGGGTGTTGCGATATTCGGGCCGGTCGTCACCGCGCAGCAGTGGATGGCGATAGCTGATATCAATCTGATTGCGGTATTCCGGATTGAGCAGTGAAAATGCAGTTCCAATCGGGTTGGAGAAGGTTTGTCTGGCAGTGCTGAATGCAGCATTGGCCGAGAGCGTACCGCCTGATGCCAGGGGCTTGCTGATACCTGCCGCGAACTGGCCGCGCTGGGTTTTTGAGGCCTGAAAGACGCTGGCAACAGGGGTTTTGTCCTCGATGGCTGAAATGCTGGCCGTGACTGTCGGATCAAGCAGCCCTTCGGTGTTCTGGATGTCGCTCCTGGCGAGATCACTGTCTACGCGACTGATAACGAGATCCGGATGATGTGCAAGAACAGTCTTAATGACCTGATCCAGAGTCATAGGTTCCGCGGATGCCATGGAGGACCATGTCAGCAGACCGGACATGATTGCGATCCGTGAAAGGCAGGCAAAAAAGCGCAACGGCAACAGCATACGGCAAGGGTAGCTACTATATTGATATCGTCAACTATTTGCATGATCAACTAAATTCAGTAGGGTCAAGCCATGCAGGTCACAACCCCCGCTCGATTCGAGGATGGACTCGGTTATCTGGTACATCATTTGATGTATGCCTTCCGGCAGACTCTCGCCTGCCGTTGCTCGGAGCAGGGCTATGATCTGACGTCGGATGAGTGTGCGGTTCTGATGCTGCTTATGCAGGGCGAGAGTCAGACGGACAGTCAGGGGAAGACGCACGGACAGATGGCTAAAACGCTGGCCAAGGATAAGGCGGCGCTGACCCGGCTGGTCAACAGTTTGCACAGGCAGGGGCTGCTCAGTCGCGATGCTGATACAAGGGACCGGCGAATCATACGTGTCAGCCTGACCGATCATGGCAGGGAAGCCGCTGGCCGATTACGCAATATCATCGAACAGCTGCATCAGCAGGTATTTTCCGGCATCGAGCAATGGGAGTTTGATGCATGCCGCGATGTGCTGAGGCAGGTGTTGGCCAATATCAGTGCGATGGAAGTCGCGAAACGCGAAAAACCCTGAGAGTTGAATCCGCGGTTTAAACTGGATCACCCTGAATAAACAACATGTCTCCTTTTGACAATGATAAAGTTGTTGCTATTAGTTGATTCAGGACTTGCATATTTTATTCCTTAGGCTCTTTTTTAATCCGGTCTCACTGCTGTCCGGTTAAGGAATTAGCAGTAAGAAAGTAGGCCTGAATTCCCAACGTTTATGGTGGCGGTTTCAAGATCGAAGTGCAACACGCCTGATATTTTGTTCGTAGTATTCACGGAAATCGAAGCCGGGCAAGAATAGCTCTGCAGGACATCGATATCCGAGGCTCTTACGCGGCCT
>JAJRTF010000014.1 GCA_021545585.1 Zetaproteobacteria bacterium | reverse complement strand
CTGAATTCACGGATTCAGGATATTCCAGCAATTCCTTGGGGGGCAAACTCCGAAATGTACCGGCCAATCGAAAAAAATGCTGTGGAACATCGCCAACGATTCAAACACTGGATGTGCAGAGGTCTCTATTTACAATCCCATACTGTGTGGCTGCCACGCTTATAGTCTTGCATACCATGGAAAATTACCTATCCGTTGCCTAAAGGCGAGGGGGTTACTGATCCCCTATCGGGGACTCTAAAGCGGCTTTTCCAGTACGGAAAAAAAGAAACCGTCATGAGTCAGCGATGGAAACAGACGCTGTGAGGCTTGCTTTTCCATATCTACGGACGCGGTCAGCTGCTCAATCACCTGCTCATTCTCAGCCGGATGAATGGAGCATACGGCATACAGCATCGTAGCCTTCCCTTTAAGCACCCGCAGCGACTCCTGAGCCAGGCACAGCTGATGCCGGGCAATACGCTCAACACTTTCGTTATCATGCAGGAATTTTGCATCCGGATGTCGGCGCAACACGCCGGAAGCCGAGCACGGTGCATCGAGAAAAACCGCATTAACCGTTGTATCAGCAAAGGGGAGCAGACGTACATCGGCCTGTATAATGCTTACATTGCCACAACCCAGGCGCTGCATGTTTTCCTGCAGGCGGGGGATGCGGCGGGGATTCAATTCGACTGCGATAATCACAGTTTTGGGGAAACGATGCGCCAGCAAGGCCGTTTTCCCTCCCGGCGCGGCACAGAGATCGAGCAGCACGGCTCCATCCGGCAAATCCGGGAGTGCCATGACAGCCGCCTGTGCGGCCTGATCCATGACCGTAAATGCGCCTTCCCGATACCCCGGCAAACTGGTCACTTCGATTCCGGACGGCAACAGCACGGCATAGGGAGACAACTCCCCTGCTTCGGTTGTGATGCCCTGTGCGCGCACGGCTTCCATCCAGCACTCACGCTCGCCCAGTACGGCAACGCACAAGTTTGGCGCTTGCTGCAAAGCCTGAGTGAACAGACCTGTAACTTCACGACCAAAGGTATCGCGCCACTGGCTATACATCCATCTGGGTAGTTCGGCCTGTTGATACGGTTTGATACGGACAGGTGTATCATGGGCGGCCACCTTCCGGAGCACCGCATTCACGTAGCCGGCGGAGCGCGGGTGTATCATTTTGACAGCGGCAACCGTTTCGCCGACCGCAGCATGATCCGGAACCCGCATGTGACGGATATGGTAGGTGCCGAGAAGCAGCCCCAGGCGCGCCCATACATCAGGCTTGGCACGACAGAAACGCGACATATCCGCTTCCAGTGAATACCAGCGCCGCAAAACCCCGTAAACAAGTTCATGCAGCAGTGCCCGCTCACCCGGCGGGACATGGCAATCATCCATAGCCACAGCAGCCTTGATGCCATCATCAGTAATACGCTGCAGGGCCTGCAGGGCCACACTACGGGTAGATAATGATTTCATATATCTTCTTGGATGAGGCATGCGGACAGCCTACAGGAAGCACCGCTGTCACCCCATGATTCCTAATGAATCAGCACAGTATATCGCCGGACTTCATCATCGTGCCGCGCAGGAAGTCAGCAGCCGACATGGCTTTCTTGCCCTCCGGCTGCAACTCGAAGATGCGATAAATCAAGCCGTCTCCACAGACGACGTCCAGTGAATCGGAAGTGACCATCACGCTGCCGGGCTCTCCCGATCCGCCAGTCGTCAATGGCCGGCCGGCAATCACTTTCAACCATTTGCCTGAATATAATGTCCGCGCCCCCGGCCTCGGGGAGAAACAGCGCACCTGCCGGTCGATGAAGGCAGCCGACTGCTGCCAGTCAATGTTGCGTTCCTCGTTACGAATTTTTCCGGCATAGGTAACGCCCTCACCGGGCTGCGACACCGGGCGACAGCTTCCCGATACAATTCCGGGCAGCGTCTCCAGTAGTAACTCGGCACCCAGAGGTGCAAGTGTAAACCACAGCTCCGAACCCAGGCTGTCAGAAGTAATCGGTATCTCGCGACAGGCATAAACCGGGCCGGTATCCAGCCCTTCATCCATATGCATGATACATACACCGGTTTTCTCATCGCCTGCCAGCAGTGCGCGCTCGATGGGTGCCGCTCCACGCCAGCGGGGCAACAGCGAGGCATGAACATTGAGTGGAGCGAGCTTCGGTGTATCCAGCCATGCTTTGGGAAGGATCATGCCAAAGGCCACCACCACCAGCACATCCGGTTGCTTATCGCGCAACCAGTTCAGGGCCTGCTCATTCACCCGCCCCTCCTGCTCAACCAGATGATGCGGGGTAATCACATCAATGCCTGCATCCAGGGCAACCTGTTTGACCGGTGTCGGAGTCAATTTCATACCGCGACCGGCCTTGCGGTCCGGCTGGGAAACAACGCCAACGACCTCGATGCCGTTAGCCTCGATCAGGGCCTTCAGACATGGCTCCGAAAAACCGGGCGTACCGGCAAAAACAGCCCGTATCACTTGAAACGTTTCTTCAGTTTTTTGGTGATTATATTGCGCTTGAGCGGCGTTAGATAATCAATGAACAGCTTGCCGTCGAGGTGGTCGAACTCATGCTGCAGAGCCACGGCCTGAAAACCCTCGAAATCGGCCTCATGCACCGCGCCTTCCATATCATACCAGCGCAGGCGCACTGCTGCCGGTCGCTCCACATCAGCATAAAATTCAGGCAACGAAAGGCAGCCCTCTTCCCAAACCGCCGTTTCATCGCTTTTCCACAAAAACTCAGGATTAATCCACACCTTCAGATCCCTTACGCCGCCCTCTTCATCAGCCTTGTGGCGAACCTCTTCGTCACGCCAGACGGTATCGGTCACAGCAATGCGTACAGATGCACCGACCTGAGGCGCGGCAAGGCCGACACCGGGTGCATCGTACATGGAATCAGCCATATCCTGCACCAGTTGCCGTATGTCATCAGTCAAAGGAAAAGAAACCGGCTCAGCCACCTTGCGCAGACGCTCATCCGGATGAATCAGGATCTCTCGTACCGCCATACTAGAAAGTGCCGCCGTCCCAGCCCCACATATGCCGCTCAGGGCCGGAAAATTCAATATAGACACGCCCGGATTCAACACCCAGAGTTTCCTCAATCATCTTGCACAGGGTGGCGGATAATTCAGCTGTCGCGTCGCCCGGCATGCCGAGACTCTTAAATTCGGCATAGGCCAGAGGTGCATCGGAAGCGGCAAACAGCATCGGCTTGCCATGGCTGAGATTGACCATCACATAGCTTTCCGGCTTACCCAGGGCATGGGCCGCTGTCTGGGAGCAAAGCTTCAGGAATGCTGCTTCATCCGCCACGCGGACATTGGTATGAACATGCAGATACGGCATCAGCTTTTCTCCTCATTGCCGGCTGCAAGAGTTTCAGCGGATTCAGAGGCAAGCCTCGCTGCAGCAGCAAGATTGCGCTTCGCCTGCTCTTCTCGCTCCCGGTTTTTTTCGATACGCATACGCTTGGTGGCATAAAACGATGCCCACCACAGAAAGGCGCCGGCGAACAGAATGCTCAACCAGAATGTCATACCCATTACAGCGCCTCCACAGCAATTTTATCTTCCGATCCAACAGATAGCGCGTCTTTGCGCGCCTCTCTCCTGTGCTGCAGGCTGCGGTTGATCAGGTTCACGCCGGCCAGGATAAAGCCCAATGCAATAAACGCACCCGGCGGCAGAATCAACATCAGTACGTCCGGATAGCCTTCTCCAAATACCGAAAAGCCGAACAACTCGCCCTGACCGAGCACCTCACGCACACCACCCAGCAGAACCAGCGCGAAGGTAAAGCCTGCCCCGATGCCAATCGCATCAATGACTGAATCAAATGCCGTATTCTTACTGGCAAAGGCCTCGGCCCGGCCAAGGATGGCGCAGTTAACCACAATCAACGGAATGAAAAGTCCGAGTGTCAGATACATCTCATGCATCCAGGCATTCATGGCCATATCGACCACGGTCACAAAGGCAGCGATGATGGTAATATAGGCTGGGATGCGTACATTTTTCGGAATCATGCCGCGTACCAGCGACACCACCAGGTTGGAGCCAAGCAGCACCAGTACCGTCGCTGCACCCATCCAGAACCCGTTCTCGGCCGAGGTCGTCACGCCAAGCAGCGGGCACATGCCGAGCAGTTGCGCAAAAATCGTATTATTATGCCAGAAACCATCCATAAATACTTCGGAACGATCCATTACTGACCTCCTTTGCCTTGCTCTTCAGCTGTACGCTCAGCATCAGCCTTTTCAATAGCCTTGAGAATATCCTGTTGGTGATCCCGGAAAAATTCCAGCCCGTCATGAACAGCTCCGACCACGGCACGCGGCGTAATCGTCGCACCGGTGAACTGATCGAAATCACCGCCATCTTTCTTCACCGCCCAGTGTGTACCGACCAGAGCCTTGTCGAAAAAACTGGCCAGCCAGTGCATGTTCCGCACAATACCATCGCCCAGCCCCGGCGTTTCCCGGTGATCTGTTACCCGGATCGCCTGAATCTTACCATCAGGCTTTAGCCCGAGAAGAATACGGATGCTTCCCGAATAACCATCAGGCGCCACGACCTCCCAAGCCAGCCCGGTCACCCTGCCCCGCTCATCCTTAGCCGGATAAATCTGAACCGCATCGGCCTGACTTCCGATCACAAGCTGATCGGCCTGTGGATCATTGGTATGTGCCGGCAACACCTGCACAAGGGCACGATGC
Organism: Zetaproteobacteria bacterium; assembly: GCA_021545585.1. Taxonomy (GTDB): domain Bacteria; phylum Pseudomonadota; class Zetaproteobacteria; order Mariprofundales; family Mariprofundaceae; genus JAJRVH01. The sequence goes on along the minus strand of JAJRTF010000014.1, from coordinate 5,656 downwards.
AGCGCTTCTCTCTGAGCCTGGGCAATCGGTTCACGCGTAAACATGTCGGTAATTCCCAGCAGAGCTGCGGCAATCACCGCCACCAGCAACAGAGCCAGCACCATATGCAGCTGATCCTTATCGAATTTCATCAGCTGCCGCCATGGCCGTACGCACGCGGTCGGCAATAATGGTCAATCAGCGGTACAGCACAGTTCATCAAGACCACAGCAAACATCGCACCCTCGGGATAGCCCCCGAATGTACGAATCGCCCAGGTCAACACACCGCAGCCGATACCAAATACAATCTGCCCAAGCGGCGTAACCGGCGAAGACACCGGGTCGGTGGCCATGAAAAAGGCGCACAGAATCAATCCTCCCGCAAACAGATGGAACATCGGCGGGGAATAATGCTCGGGCGAAATGACACTGAACACTGCCGCCAGCAGCAAAACCGTGCCGATGTAGGCAAAGGGTATATGCCAGGTAATGGTGTGACGGGCCAATAGATAGATGCCGCCGATCAGCAGTGCCAGCGCACTGGTTTCGCCGATACTGCCGGCCTCACGCCCCAGAAATGCATCCAGATAGCTGTAATGGTAGGAGTTCAGCGCCTCGGCCACACCAATACCCTGTGTCCATTCGGTTTTCACATGCCCGAGCGGACTGGCCATGGTGATGGCATCCAGGCCCAGCTTCAGCGCCTCCGGGCCATGCAGGAAAAAGGCCAGAGCGGCGGAAAAATCATACATGTTCAGCGCACTTGGGCCGACATGCATGGGGATCAGCCAGGATGTCATACCCAGAGGGAAAGAAATCAACAGGATGACACGTGCCGAAAGGGCGGGATTAAACAGATTGTACCCCAGTCCACCATATACCTGCTTACCCAGCACAATGGCAAACACACTGCCCAGCACCGCCATCCACCAGGGAATCGAAGCCGGCAGAGTCAGCGCCAGGAACAGGCCGGTTAGAGCCGCAGAATTATCCAGTAATGTCTTGAGCGGGCGACCCATCATCCTCAGGCATACCGCCTCAGTAAGCAGGCAGCTCAACATGCAGGCAACAATCAGGAAAACGGCCAGCCAGCCGAACAGATAAACGCTGACCATGGCTGCCGGCAGCAGCGCAATAATCACTGTCAACATCGTCATGCGAATGGTATCGCCACCGTGGGCGTGGGGTGAACTGATCGCCAGGGACATCAGGATTCCTCCGCCTTGTCATTTGTCGATTTTTCCACTTTCGTCGTGGTATCCTTATCCGGAGCTGGCGCCAGTTCCTTACGCACACGGGAGCGCCGCGCGGCCTTCTCGGCCTTCTCACGTGCCAGTCGTGCATCACGTGCATCAAAACGCTGGCGCGAGGCCTCGGCAAAATCATGCTCACGACGCAGCTGGGCTATCTGCCCTTTGCCGTAACGGAAATACTGCACCAGCGGGATATTCGACGGGCAGACATAACTGCAGGCGCCACACTCGATACAGTCGAACAGATTGTAGGCCTCGGCCTTGTCGAACTGCTCATTGCGACAATGGTCAGCCATCAGATTCGGTACCAGAGCGGCCGGACATGCCTGGCTGCAATGGCCACAGCGAATACAGGGCTGCTCTGCAGGATGCGCCTGCATAACCGTATCCTGATGCATGGCCAGCAGGCCGATCGATGATTTGATCACCGGCACATCAGGGATGCGCAGCCGCTCACCCATCATCGGGCCACCATGCAGGATCTGGATGTTTTCAAAGTCTTCCAGCCCGCGCTGGGCAAATACATAACGCAATGTCAGCCCGAGACGCACGCGCAGATTCGCAGGCCTCGGCATCGCATCACCACTGACCGTCACCAGCCGCTCGGTCAGTGGTTTACCGAGCAATACCGCATCTCGAATCGCCTTGGCCGTGCCCACATTCTGGCAGATCACACCGACATGCAGCGGCAGCTTGCCGGCCGGCACCTCCTTGCCGGTCAGCGAATAAATCAATTGTTTCTCGCTGCCCTGCGGGTAGCGGGTCGGCAATACAGCCACATGCACATGCGCCAGCTCGCTGTTCTCCGCCAGCGCCTGCCGCATCACCCTTGCAGCGTCAGACTTGTTGTCCTCAATGGCGATAATGCCGGATTCCGCACCCACCATATGCATGATAATGGCCATGCCCTGCAGGACTTCCTCGGCCTGCTCGAGCATCATCTGATGATCGTTGGTCAGGTACGGTTCACATTCGATACCGTTCAGAACCAGCGTCTGAATCGGATTTTTCTTATCCTGTACCAGCTTGATAAAGGTCGGAAACACCGCCCCGCCCAGACCTGCAATACCGCACATGCGTACGCGCTCGCGCAGGACTGCCGCATCAAGATCCCGCCAGTTCGTCATCCGCTCGAGGCTGTGGTCTTCCTCATCCAGACCATCCGCCTCGATGAACACACACGGCATCGACATACCCGAGGGGTGTACGACCGGATGCTCCTCGATCTTCACCACCGTCCCGGATGTCGGAGCGTGCAGTGGTACGGATACATAGCCTTCGGCCCTGGCGATCTTCTGGCCGCGCAGCACTTTATCACCCACTGCCACCAGCGGTGTACAGGCTTCGCCAATATGCTGTTTGAGGGGCACGATATACAGGGGCGCCAGCGGACAGTCTTCAATCGGCATGCCCGCAGTCAGCTTACGCTCATGCGGATGCACACCGCCATGAAAGCCGTGCGCCATCATGCCCAGTTTCTGGGCCAGGGTTCTAAGCATGGCCGGCATGATGCCCCCTTCGCTCATGCCCGACAGCAGCACGTCTTGTATCCGGCAATGGCCAGGCCCAGTGCTCGAGCAGCTCAGGCTTCACTAGCATATCAATGCAATCCACCGGGCACGGCTCCACACACAACATACAGCCGGTGCACTGATCGACAATAACCGTATGGTATTGTTTCGGCGCTCCAACGATCGCGTCCACCGGACATGCCTTGATGCATAAGGTACAGCCAATGCATTCATCTTCGCGTACAAAGGCCAGCATCGGTGCCGCCGCCTCTTCCTCAACAGCCTTGGGCTCTACCCCCATCAGGTCGGCAATCTGCAACATCACCCGCTCACCGCCCGGCACACAGTGATTGACCTCGGCTGCTCCGCTGGCCACAGCATTGGCGTAAGGCTTGCAACCCGGATAACCGCACTGACCACACTGGGTCTGTGGCAGCATCGAATCAATCTTATCCACCATCGGGTCGCCCTCGATATGGAAAACCCGTTGCGCCACAGCCAGCACCACGCCTGCAAGCAACGCAAACGCACCCAAACTCAGCAATGCAGCTAGTAAATGTGTCATCGGTATCCTGATTGCCTGATCTAAATCTTAACCAGGCCGGAAAAGCCCATGAATGCCAGCGACATCATGCCAGCGGTTATCAGTGCCAGCGGCGAGCCCTTGAACAGCGCCGGCACCGGTGCACCATCCAGCCGTTCGCGCAAGCCGGCAAACAGAATAAGCACCAGCGCAAAACCGACAGCCGCACCGAATCCGTACAATGCCGAAGTCAAAAAGGTCTGATCCTGCTGCACATTCAGAATGGCCACGCCGAGCACAGCACAGTTGGTGGTAATCAATGGCAGGAAAATACCCAGCGCCTGATACAGAACCGGGCTGGTCTTGTGGATCATCAGCTCAATAAACTGTACCAGCGCGGCGATAATCAGAATAAAGAAAATGGTTTGCAGATACAGCAGGTCCAGCGGAATCAGGACATACTGCTGCACCAGCCACGAGGCCGTCGAGGCCATGGTCATCACAAACATCACGGCAAACGACATGCCGATGGCCGTCTCGACCTTGCTTGAGGTGCCCAGAAACGGGCAAATACCGAGAAATTTGGTCAGCACATAGTTATTGACCAGCACGGCCGACAACAGAATCAATGCAACTTCACTCATATCGCCGCATGATAAGGATTTCAGATACTTTCGTACACCGATAGAGTCCACACTTCAGCATACGGTTTTATCCCTGTCTTTCGGCTTACCCGCTTCACGCAATCCCATAACGACGGATACTTGACAGTTTTAGTCGGGATTAACACGATGCCAGACTCCAGCGGAGGCAAGCATGGCCACAGAACATGATATCCTGAAAGCCCTTTCAAGCATCATTGATCCTGATTTCAACAAGGACATTGTATCCCTTGGCTTCGTTAAGGATATGCATATAGATGGCGAACGCATCAGCTTCACCATTGAACTAACCACCCCGGCCTGCCCGGTCAAGGAAGAATTCCGCCGTCAGGCAGAAGAGGCCGTTGCATCGCTCCCCGGCGTCAGTGATGTCTGCGTCAACATGACCTCGAAGGTTGCCGCCCAGCCCAAAGTGGCTCAGCAGGTGCCGGGTGTATCGAATATTATCGCCGTGGCCTCCGGCAAGGGCGGTGTCGGCAAATCCACGACCGCCGTCAATCTGGCCGTGGCACTGGCCCAGACAGGCGCCCGTGTCGGCCTGCTTGATGCCGACATCTACGGGCCTTCCATTCCGCGCATGATGAATCTTGCCGGGCAACGGCCGAACTTCGAGAAAAAAACCATTTTCCCGCTCGATAATTACGGTGTCCGCACCATGTCCATCGGCTATATGGTCGATGAAGATCAGGCCATGATCTGGCGCGGCCCGATGGTTTCCGGCGCCGTCATGCAGCTGCTCAACGAGGTGGCATGGGGGGAGCTGGATTATCTGCTTATCGACATGCCGCCGGGTACCGGTGACATCCATCTGACCCTTGCCCAGCAGGTGCCGGTCACCGCCTCGATTGTCGTCACCACACCGCAGGACATTGCGCTGCTCGATGCGCGCAAGGGCATTGCCATGTTCAACAAGGTCAATGTGCCGACGCTCGGCATTGTCGAGAATATGAGCGTGTTCATCTGCCCTCATTGTGGTGAATCATCACATGTATTCGCCGAAGGCGGTGCGGATAAACTGGCCCGGGAGCAAAAAGTCGATGTGCTCGGCCATATCCCGCTTGATATCCAGATTCGACTGGATTCGGATAACGGCACCCCGATTGTCGCGGCTCATCCCGATTCCGAACAGGCCGAGGCCTACCGCCGCTTTGCCGGCAAGATGGCGCAGAAGATCAGCATCATCAATCATCGCAAGATTGATATTCCGGTCATGATTCAGAACGGTTAGTTCACCGCCTCAGCATGACTGTATGGCTGTAGCCTTTGACTGATGCCGGATTTACAATCTGTGATATAGAGGCAATACTCGTATATATGAACCAAGACAGGGCTTCCATCCCCCGCTATCAACGCAGTCAAGGCAAACAGGAAGGAGTTGCAAAAACAAATCCCGGTTTATGAGCTTATCGCTTCTGACTATGGCGTTTATTACATCTGGATGTGCATCAACCTCAACATCCCTGAAATTCACTCAAGCAGAAGTTCGCCTGATACCTGCCATCTCATTACAAAAAGTCTTGTCGCCGGGGTCGGAAAATGAAACGGTCAAAGTGGAGGCAAAGGGTCTTGATGGAACAGGAGAGGTCTGAATCGCCACTGATTTACTCGACACCTGAGAGCTTCATCATTTAGCTCAAAGGAGGTCACGATGAGTGGCAAGCGGTATTCGGAAGAATTCAAGATTGAAGCAGTCAAGCAGGTGGTGGATCGAGGTTACTCGGTCTAT
>JAJRTF010000013.1 GCA_021545585.1 Zetaproteobacteria bacterium | reverse complement strand
GCTTATGCGAGCTCTTTCCTTTCAGATATTGCACTGCTCTCGATACTGATAAGTTCGGAGGAATACCTATCAGCATGTGGACATGGTCTCTGTTGATTGAACCCGCATAGATCACCATCTCCTTACTGCGCGCTATCTCCCGCAGCAACTCTCGACAGCACTGACCAACATCTCCTGCCAATATCTCGTACCGATATTTCGTCGTCCACACTACATGATATTTACAATCCCATACTGTGTGGCTGCCACGCTTATAGTCTTGCATACCATGGAAAAATACCTATCCGTCGCCTAAAGGCGAGGGAGTTACTGATCCCCTATCGGGGACTCTAAAGTACGATTTCTTCCGGCCTCTGATGGCTTAAAAATTCGATATTCGACATGGATAAACCATAGGCGCCTGCATACCCGAAGACAGCGATATCGCCGACATCCGCAGCTTCAATCAAAACATTATTGGCAAGCTTGTCAGCCCCCGTGCATAGCGGCCCACCGAAATACACGGCCTCATGGCGCACTTGCTCCTGACCCTCGAACAGCGCAGGACGCTGCAGGTGAAGCACCGCCATCGGGTGATTGATCGCCAGTGCCGCAGGCCGGCGAAAATGATTGATACCCCCGGCGCAGATGACCTGTTTCTTGCCACGGCTTTCCTTGATGTCGATGATCTCGGTACAGAACCAGCCCGAATCGGCAGCCAGATAACGGCCCAGTTCAAGGAAAAAAGTGCGGCCGGCAAAGTCGTATTCGTTCAGCAGCTGCTGCAGCCCCCGGGCATAGGCAGCCGGATCGAAATCATGGCCTGTTTCCAGATAATCAATGCCGAAGCCACCGCCAAAATCAATGGTATCGCATACCACACCGTCATAATCGGCCTCGATCCGGCGTGCCATGGCGAACACCAGTTCGCAGTTCTTCAGCAAATCGGCCACATTCAAGACACCTGATGCGGCATACACATGCAGGCCGCGGAACTGCAGATGCTGCAGAGCCAGAATCCGAGGCAATACATCAACCAGCTTCTCCTCGTCCACGCCGAACTTCTTGGAACCGCCGGAAAAGGTCGTTTGCGCCTCGTGGATATCAAAATCGGCGTTGATACGCAGCAGCACGTCCTGTTTCTTGCCAGCCTCGGCACAGATGGCATTGAGCCGATGCGCTTCGAGCAACGATTCGATATGAATGGTGCGAATGCCGTGCTCAACACCCCAGCGCAGCTCCTCAACAGATTTTCCGGGGCCGGTATAAATCAGCTGCTCCGGAGAGAACCCGGCCGCTACAGCCTTTTCCGCTTCACCCAGGCTGGCGATTTCAATACCACGTGCCCCGGCCTCAAACGCGGCCTTCAGGAATGCCGGGTGCGGATTGGCCTTCATGGCATAAAACACCTCGACACCTGTCGGCATGATATCTGCCAGATATCTGATCTTCTCCCGCATGGCGCGGGTGTCGTAGATATAACAGTTCAGCGTCCTGCCCCTGGATGCCAGGTCACGGATGCATTGTTCTACCTCAGATGAAATATTCATATTTAACCAGCCCTCAGTTCAGCTGCACAGCACGCAGTCGTCGTGCCAGCTCCGCCGCCTTATCCGGCCCGTCCACCAGTGCAGCACGCACAAAGCCAGTGCCGGGATTGCTGCCATCCGAAGCATTGGCACTCAGATAAGCCCCCGGAAGCACGGTGACCGCCTGCTGCTCATAAGCGGCCCTGGCGAAGGCTTCGCCATCGGCAACAGGCAGCCAGACAAAAAACGAGCCCGCCGGCGGCGCACCCTCACCATAGGCATCAAAAAAGGCTTTCAGGCTGCTCCTGTACACAGACAGATGCTCAGCCACATGTGTCTCATCCGCCCATGCTCTGGCAGCCACATGCTGCAGCGGCAGCGGTGTGGCAGGGCCGGTATAGCTGCGCAACTTGGTAAAGCGGGAAATCAGTCCGGCATCGCCGGCAATCAGCCCGGAGCGCATGCCTGGCAGGGCAGAGCGCTTGGACAATGAATTCATAACCAGACAACGGGCAAAATCAGTCCGTCCCAGTTGCTCGGCAACCTCCAGCAGGCCGACAGGCCGCTGCTGCCAGTAAATCTCGGAATAGCATTCATCGGAAATGATATAAAAGTTGTGCTTGTCGGCCAGCTCAATCAAGCGAGTCAGCCAGGCCCGGTCAGCTATCCAGCCGGTCGGGTTCGACGGTGAACACACATACACCAGCGCCGTATTGGCCCATACATCATCCGTGACTGCCGCAAGATCCGGCTCAAAATCCGTTGCAGCTGTACAGGGCATGAAACAGGCTTCGGCTCCGGCGGTCAGCGCCGCGCCCAGATATATCTGATACATCGGATTGGGCATCAGCACGTAAGGCTTGATTGCAGCGTCCGGATTGACCAGCGCATGAGCGATGGCAAACAGGGCTTCGCGGGTGCCATTGGCTGTCAGCACCTGGCTATCGGAATCCACATGTGCAAGCGAGAAACGGCGCATCAGCCATGCAGCAATCGCCTGACGCAATTCGGCATTACCGCGTGTGGCGGGGTACTTGGAAAATCCATCCAGACTTTCGCTCAGCGCTCCGGCAACAAAGTCAGGCAACGGCAGGCGCGGCTCGCCGGCTCCGGCATCAATAGGTGTCAGCTCCGGATTCGGTGTGGCATCGGCAAATAAAGCTTTCAGCCGTTCAAAGGGATAAGCCCCCAGCATATCCAGACGCGGTTGCGCGAGCTGCTGTTCGTGGCTCACTCCGATAAATCCACGCCACGAGCATGAATAAGCTCACTCCACTCTCCGAGATTGCCTTCAGCATCCACGGCACGCATACGGAATACAAATTCTTTTTTGTTAGTCTTCAGATTAATCAGCTTGGTCAGGGTTTCTCCCACCCGGTCCGCAAATGCCGGTTGCTCGAAATAGCGCCGAAAAAAGCCCGGACACCGGCAATACGGGTCCATCTCGGTGCGGTCGATCTGATAGCCAACCCCCTGAGGTATCCCCGCCAGCTTGAAATCAAGTTTCAGCGAGCCGCCATTCACTTCATACTTGAGATCCACGATTCGCGGTGCGGCACCCTCAACGACCAGCTGGGGAGCTTCTTTACGGCCACAGCCCATCATCAGCAAACCCATGAGCAGTGCCAGCAACAACCCCCGCAAACCTGTCTTCATACCCATATCACTCATCTATCAACCTTCCTCATGCGAAGCCCTTACTGCTTCAAAGCCTTTTTCCAGGCCTTCACCTGGGCCTTCACCTGTGACGGAGCCGTGCCGCCGATATGCTCACGGGCAGCCACGCATGCCTCGACCGAAAGCGCCTGCACCATATCCGCCGTCAGATGCTCGTCAATAGCGCTACAGGCTGCCTGATCCATTTTATGCAGCTCGATATCCGCCTTGATACAGTGCGCGACCGACTTGCCGACGATCTCATGAGCTTCGCGAAACGGCACACCATGACGCACCAGCGTATCGGCAAGGTCGGTAGCTGTGGCAAAACCCGAAGAAGCGGCGCGATACATCGCATCTTTGTTGACCTGCATGCCCGGCATCATGTCGCCAAACACACGCAGGCTTGCCTCCAGTTGATCCAGCGCATCGAATACCGCCGTTTTGTCTTCCTGCATGTCCTTGTTATAGGCCAGCGGCAGGCCCTTGACCGTAGTAAGCATGGCCATAAGGCCGCCGATAATTCGTCCGGTCTTGCCGCGCACCAGTTCCGGCATGTCCGGATTCTTTTTCTGCGGCATGATTGACGAACCGGTACAGAATGCATCCGGCAGCTCCACAAATTTGAACTGGGCACTCATCCAAAGAATCAGCTCTTCCGAAAAACGCGACAGATGCACGGCACAGATTGAGGCCGCGGCCAGCAGTTCGATAATGAAATCGCGATCAGATACTGCATCAAGTGAATTCGCCGTCGGCCCATCAAAGCCCAGTGCTTCGGCTGTCATCTCGCGATTGATCGGAAAGGTTGTGCCTGCCAGTGCTGCAGAACCGAGCGGGCTGCGATTCAGACGTTTTCTGGCATCAAAAAAACGGCCCGCATCACGATCGAGCATTTCCACATAGGCCAGCAGGTGATGCCCCAGCGTCACAGGCTGTGCTGTCTGTAAATGCGTAAACCCGGGCATAATTGTTCCGGCATGCTCATCGGCCAGCTTCACAAGCACGGACTGCAGATGACGGATGCGTATCAGCAGCTCATCGGTGCGGCGACGCAGATACAGGCGGGTGTCCGTGGCTACCTGGTCGTTACGCGAACGCGCTGTATGCAAACGTTTGCCGGCATCACCGATTTTATCGGTCAGGCGTGACTCGATGTTCATGTGTACGTCTTCAAGAGCCACGGTGAATTCAAACTCACCGGATTCGATTTCACCCAGAACATCATCCAGCCCGCGCAGAATGTCGTTTAAATCCTCGCGACTGATAATGCCCTGCTCGCACAGCATGTGCGCATGTGCCCTGGAGCCGGCAATATCCTCGGCATACATGCGTGCATCCACATTGATCGAGGCATTAAACAGCTCGACAAATTCATCGGTGGGCGACTCGAAGCGTCCGCCCCATGGTTTACTGGACATGCTTATACACTCCCATGGGCTCAATACAGGCAGCAACTATAACACCAGATGGGCAAACAGGAATAAATCGGGGCAAAGCAGCCTACTCAACTGGCAGTGCGCACTCAATAATGCGGCGGCACCTCTTCCTCCGGCCGGGCAAGCCCCGAGTCCGGCTGGTCATTCAGATGATCCCGGAGCCGCTGGAGCTCATCGCTCAGCCGATCAACCTGATCCTGCTGACGGGTCACCACCTCATTCAGTTCGCCTATGGTATGATCCTGATACGACAGGCGCGTTTCAAGCTCAATAATACGCTTTTCCAAATCCATGCCTTATCCTTCCTCAGCCCGGCATGGCTGACAATCAATTCTTCCTGCGCGCGTCTGTTCGGCACTGCTGAATGCACATCGCAGCAGCAGACTGACGAGCCATTCGCACGCATAACCTCCAGGCCATCATGATCCCTTTATGAAAGGGTTTTACTAAAGCCTGGTTTGTCGCCACTGCAATGGCCGCTCATTCAGTGCTGCCGCCTGCTCCTTTAACGACTGCAAATGCTCCTGCCAATAAGCATGGGTATTGAACCATGGAAAGGCCTGCTTGAAAGCCGGATCCTCCCATCGCCTGGCCAGCCATGCGGCATGGTGCATCATGCGCAGGGTTCTCAAGGGCTCAATCAATACCAGTTCGCGAACATCGAAATCATGGAATTGCGTATAGCCGTCCAGCAATGCCGCCAGTTGCTGCTCGCAGCGCGGGCGCGAACCGGAAAGGAACATCCACATGTCCTGAATCGCCGGGCCCATGCGCGCATCGTCGAAATCAACGATTTTCGGCGCATTCTCCGACCACAGGATATTGCCGACATGGGTGTCGCCATGCAGGCGGATACGGCGATAGTGTTCCACGCCGGCAACCAGTGCATCAATTTCATCTAACAGCTCCTCAGCGAGGGCGGCATAGTGAGCTTCGCATTCCGGTGGCACAAAACCGTGTTCAAGCAGATAATCAAGCGAAGCGTCACCGAAATGGGCAACGGTTAATTCCGGCCGATGCTCAAAATCGGCTTCCGCCCCCAGTGCGTGAATACGCCCGATAAAACGGCCAAGTCGAACCAGCACCTCAGGGTCATCAAACTCCGGCGGCCGACCGCCGCATTTGGGATACAATGCAAAACGAAAATCGCCCACATGGAACAATGTACGCCCATCATCCCCGACCAACGGCGCCACAACAGGGATCTCCAGCGCATCAAGCTCAAGGGTAAAATCATGCTCCTCGATAATGGCGGCATCCGTCCAGCGCTCCGGTCGATAAAACTTGGCGATTAGCGACGGTGCATCCCAGCAACCGATTTCATACACCCGGTTCTCGTAGCTGTTCAGCGGTGACAGCACGCCATTGGTTTCAAAGCCCAGCGCCCCGACCGCCTCAACAATATCGTTGGGCCCGAGTTGATAAAATGAATCACACTCCTGCCGAACTGCCTGCTCAGCCATCATGTATCAACCGCATCAGGCCATGGTGATTTACCTCGGAGCAGCTGACATCATGGTTATTCGGGAGCCAGCCTGCCCCCGCGTCTTGCGCATAATCCATCACAACTGCCATGCAATATAGAATGCCATGCAATCAACAGGCTAGCAACTTGCCCCACGCCCTGGCAGCCGGTCATATCCTTCAATTACAAGAGCACAGGAGCAGCGAGAACTCAGACTGCTGCGAATGGATATCAAGACTTGCTTATCTTTATCTTGACATCATTGCTGTCCGGTTAAGCATTGATGAGGCGCATTTGGTGCTGATTGGCAGCTGATCGACGTTTTGCCGGGGGTGGAGGATCAGCCAGCAATTCGAGCAGGCTTCGCCGCTGCATGAGGTTGACGGAAACGAGTCTCGC
>JAJRTF010000012.1 GCA_021545585.1 Zetaproteobacteria bacterium | reverse complement strand
GTCTCATCAAAGATGATAGAAGAGTATATAGCCCATCATTTTGAAGAGGAAGAACATGGACGAGATTTGTTCAGGATAGAATGAGAGGACGAGTTCCAGTCGTTACAATCATTCTGTGCGCTTCAGCGCACAGTGGTTGAAATGCCCTATATGCATAGCGAGTCACTGCTGATTCATGAGCAGGCACTTATCCTGTTCGATCAGCCGGGTGTTGAGTTCAATCTTGAATTCGAGGAAAAGCACAAAGCCATTATTGATCAATTCGGCCGTTATCCGCATCGCAATGCCATTCTCGGACGTCGCTCCAGCGATGTGGAGTTGTCATTTCTTCAGGAGCCGGATTCATCTTTTTAGACATCCCACCCATGCAGGCAGCGTAGCTACGCTTTCAGCCACCAGCCAGCTTGGCCCTGAAACCTTCTTTTTCGAGTAGAACGAGCAGCTTGTCCCGATGGTCGCCCTGAATCTCAAGTTCCACACCCTTGATGGCGCCGCCACTGCCAAGCTTGTTCTTCAGCTGTTTCAGCAGGGCTTTCAGCTCGCTGTGATTCAGCGGCAGGCCGCTGATGACGCAGACATGTTTTCCGCCGCGCCCCTTGCTTTCACGCCGAATGCGAACGCCCTGTTTGGACGGGTTCCTGATGGACGGGGCTGCCGGTCTGGTTGTCGCGTGCCGCTTTTTGCCCGGTCTGGCCATGGGCATATCCACTGAGCCCTGTTCGGTGGAGTAAACCAGCCTGCGATCCTTGTCGGTCATGTGGGCCTCTGTGAGCGCTTAAACCTGCGCATGGATGGCAAACTCGTAGGGGTCTGATATCTCCCCGAATTTCAGGATGTGATGACCGGGCGGCAGGGGCACGGCCGTGCCGATTTTTCCATATCCGATACGTTCATCATCCAGTTCGCAATAATCGCCGTGCTGCATCAGGCGGATCTGCAAGCCTCCGTTTTCAGCTGCCTCAATGACTAGGTGCTGCTCCCGTAGCATGCGGGTTGAGCCGGCCAGTTTGACATCAATCTGTACATGATCGCGGAAAAGATCGGTCACACTCTGCGGAGGGCGATGGGCGCCGAAAAACCAGGGTAAGCGGGACACCAGACGCGGCCTGTTGCACAGGGCCTGACGCGAAAGGTCATTCAGGCCTGCAATTTTGGCATGAATAACAACCGTATCGTCAAGCTCATCAAAGATATCCTCATCAATCAGCGCATGTTTCAGGCGGGCAAACAGAGCGGCCAGCAGGGGCGTAAGTTTACGTCCGGGACCATTGACTAGTCGAATCAGCGCGCCGCGATCAATGACCTCCATCTGACCGCCGGTCAGGGCAGTGATGGTCGCAGAGCGACTCGGCGTAAGGCCTGCAAGCCCGAGCTCCCCGACAATTTCGCCCGGCCCGATGGTGGTGCTGGAAATCTTGCCGCTGCATTGTCTCTGGCGCACCTGTACCCAGCCGCTCTGGATCAGGTAGGCAGCATGATCGTCATCACCCTGACTGATGAGCGTATCGCCCTCTTTGAAATCAATAATTTTTGCCATGTTTTGAATCCTCGGTTCCCTTTCCAAGCAAAGGGCATAAAAGCTTGCCGCATCATAAGCATGCAAGTGTGACATGATGTGATACGGGTCGCAAAGAACGCTCAGGAGAAGCCCGCGTGCAACATGGTTGCCGCTGGCAGGCGGGTCGGGCAGCATTCGCCAACTTTATTTCCGCTGGAGGGTTCATGTCTGCAAAGCAGAAACAGGCGGCCGGCATCACACACGACGGTTCTTTTTATGATTTGGAAGAACTCAATGCGATGCATGATAAAATGCTGTTTATTCGCCGATTTGAAGAAAAAGCCGGTCAGTTATACGGGCTGAAAAAAATTGGTGGCTTCTGTCACCTGTGCAATGGTCAGGAGGCTGTCTGCGTGGGCATGCATCATGCCGCAGAAAAGACCGATTATATCCTCACCAGTTATCGCGACCACGGGCATGTTCTGGCGCGCGGCTCTGATCCGACAGCGGTGATGGCGGAGCTGCTCGGTCGTGCCGGCGGTATTGTCAAAGGCAAGGGCGGCTCGATGCATATGTTTGATGCCGAGCGCAATTTTGTCGGCGGCAATGGTATTGTGGGTGAACAGGTGCCGATCGGTCTGGGTCTTGGGTTTTCCAGCTGGTATAAGGATGATGGCCGCGTAACCATGACCATCATGGGTGATGGCGGCATCAATCAGGGTGCTGTGTATGAATCATTCAATATGGCTGCCCTGTGGAAGCTTCCGATTGTATTCGTGGTGGAAAATAATCAGTACGCCATGGGCACCTCGCTGGATCGTGCCAGTGCAGAGACGCACCTGTTCAAGCGCGGAATCTCTTTCAAGATCCCCGGCATGCAGATTGACGGCATGGACGTACTCGAATTCGACAAGAAGATGAGCGAGGCGATTGCGCACGCACGTTCCGGCGAAGGCCCTATTCTGGTCGAAGCGATTACTTACCGTTATCGCGGCCATTCCATGTCCGATCCTGCGACGTATCGTTCCCGTGCCGAAGTGGATGAATGGCGTTCCGGCCGTGATCCGATAGCAAGACTGCAGGCTCAGATGATTGAAGCGGGGCTGGCGACCGAGGAAGAATTTAAGCAGCGCGACAAAGATATCAAGAAGGAAGTCGCCGCTGTCGCCAAGGCGGCCGAAGCGCAGCCTGAGCCTGATGCTTCCGAACTGTGGACAGATGTTTACTCCGACCCTATTGAGGGCGCATATCCTTATCCGGTGAAGGTGGGTTGAAGATGAGCAAGATTACTTATCGTGATGCACTGAATCAGGCCATGTGCGAAGAGATGACGCGTGATGAGCGCGTTTTCCTGATGGGCGAAGAAGTGGCCGAGTATAATGGCGCCTACAAGGTTTCGCAGGGGATGCTTGAGAAATTCGGTTCCAAGCGCGTGATTGATACGCCGATCACCGAACTTGGCTTTGCCGGCCTGGGTGTTGGCGCGGCGATGGCCGGATTACGTCCGGTGGTTGAATTCATGACCTGGAATTTCGCTATTCTGGCGCTGGATCAGATCGTCAATGCTGCGGCCAAGATGAAATATATGTCCGGTGGCCAGTACAGTGTGCCGATGGTTTTCCGTGGTGCCGGCGGTTCCGCTGCACGTGTGGGAGCACAGCATTCACAGTCGCTGGAGAACTGGCTGGCCAATGTGCCTGGGCTGAAGGTGGTGATGCCTTCGAATCCGGCTGATGCGAAGGGCCTGTTGAAGGCCGCGATTCGCGATAATGACACGGTGATATTCATCGAGAATGAGATCAACTACGGCGATGTGGGCGAGGTTCCGGATGGTGAATATATCATTCCACTCGGCAAGGCGGATGTAAAACGTGTCGGCAAGGATGTGACCCTGGTGGCGCATTCACGCATGACCGGCTTTGCACTGGCGGCAGCCGAAGAGCTGGCCCGGCAGGGTATTGAAGCGGAAGTGATTGATCCGCGTACCATTCGTCCGCTGGATGAGAATACCATTCTCGTATCGGTGGCCAAAACAAATCGTGCTGTTGTTATCGAGGAAGGCTGGTGCTTTGCCGGTATCGGTGCTGAAATTTCAGCCCGTATCATGGAGCGGGGCTTTGATGATCTGGATGCACCGGTTGCCCGCGTCACAGGCAAGGAAGTGCCGATGCCTTATGCAGCCAACCTCGAGGGCATGGCTCTGCCGAGTGTGGCTGATATTGTTGAGGCCGCCCGGGTGGTTTGCGGTCGGGCCTGATGGTTTTACATGCTGTCCGCAATGGAACGGGTGTTGATTCAATGAGCGAGCAAGACTTTTTCGTTACAGCAAAAAGCCAGAATGTGTTTTTGCGATGCAAACAAACAGAGGTGATTCATGCCGATTGATGTATTTATGACCCAACTGTCGCCAACCATGACCGAGGGCAAGATTGCCCGCTGGCTGAAGAAGGAAGGCGATACACTGGAGTCCGGTGAAGTACTGGCCGAGGTGGAGACCGATAAAGCCACCATGGAAATGGAAGTGGTGGATGAGGGTATTCTGCACAAGATTATTGCAGCGGAGGGGTCGGTTGTGCCGGTGGGTTCGCCGATCGGCGTAGTTGCCGAAGAGGGTGAAGATGTGCCGGCGGATTATATGCCTGCCGCCGGTGAAGCTCCGGCAGCGGCTGAGCCTGAACCTGCACCGGAAGCAGCGGCTCCGGCCGCTCCTGCATCTGTAGCAACATCGCCGGTTCAGCAACCGGTTGCTATGGGCAGCAAACGTATCAAGGCCAGCCCTCTGGCCCGTCGTCTGGCCAGGCAGAAGGGCATCAATCTTGCAGCGATTGCAGGTACCGGCCCGAATGGTCGTATTACCAAGGCGGATGTCGAGAAAGCGGTCAGGCGGGGCATCAATCTCGGCGGGGCAGCCGGGGCAACAACGCCGCCTCCGGCACGTCCGCTGCCACAGGGACCCCTGCCATATCACGAGGATGAGTTCGAGCGCATTGAGAACAGCATGATGCGCAAGGCCATCTCACGCCGGCTGAGTGAATCCAAGCAACTGGTACCGCATTTCTATCTGAGTATCGATGTTGCCATGGATCGTCTGATGGATCTGCGTGCTCAGCTTAATGAAGCCGCAGATGGTGCTTTCAGGCTTTCGGTCAATGACTTCATTATCAAGGCGGTATCCAAGGCTCTGGTGGATGTGCCTGCGGCCAATGCCAGCTGGACGGATAGCCATACACTACAGCACAAGCACACGCATATATCTGTGGCTGTGGCTATTGATGGCGGTCTGATTACGCCGGTGATTCGATTTGCCGAGCAAAAGGGTGTGGTGGATATTTCCGCTGAGGTGAAAGAGCTGGCCGGGCGCGCCCGTGAAGGCGCTTTGCAGCCCGAAGAATACACCGGTGGTACATTCTCGATCTCAAATCTGGGCATGTACGGCATCAAGCAGTTTGCCGCCATCGTCAATCCGCCCGAGGGTGCAATTCTGGCCGTGGGCGGTACCGAAGAGCGTGCCGTGGTTGAGCAGGGCGAAGTGCAGGTCAGGAAGATGATGACCCTGACACTGTCCTGCGATCACCGGGTTGTGGATGGTGCTGTCGGTGCTGAATTTCTTGCGGCTCTGAAGAAGCATATTGAGATGCCTGCGAGTGTGCTGATTTAATTTTGCCCCTACCGCACATGGATGTGCGGCGGCTAAACAACGTGAAGCCGTAAGTGTAGCAAGACCGCGCTCTTGCGGAACGATCAAGGCCAAGGACAGGATGTTCTGAGGCCGTATCTAAAGAGGACCCTATGCCGATTGATATTTTTATGACCCAGCTGTCGCCAACCATGACCGAGGGCAAAATTGCCCGCTGGCTGAAGAAGGAAGGTGATACACTGGAGTCCGGTGAAGTGCTGGCCGAGGTGGAGACCGATAAAGCCACCATGGAAATGGAAGTGGTGGATGAAGGCGTGCTGCACAAGATCATCGCGGCGGAAGGATCGGTGGTTCCGGTGGGGCAGCCGATCGGCGTGATTGCCGAGGATGACGAGGAAATCCCTGATGATTATATGCCTGAGGGTACCGGCGCTGCTCCGGCTGAGGCCGCTGTCGAGGCGGAGGCTTCCGCAGCCCCGAAAGTAACATCCGAACAGGCGCTTGAAACGCTGGCTGAGGCTGCGATGGCGACAGCTGACGACGATGATGAGCATGAGCTGGTGCTTAAACCTGCCGGTGTGTTCAATGCCGATGGCGAATTCGATGTGGTGGTCATTGGCGCCGGCCCCGGCGGCTATGTCGCTGCCATTCGTGCTGCACAGCTGGGGCTCAAGGTTGCATGTGTCGAGGGCAAGCATCTGGGCGGCATCTGCCTGAACTGGGGCTGTATCCCGACCAAGGCATTGCTCAGGACAGCGGAAATCATCAATGTCATCAAGCATCACGGCAAAGAGCTCGGTGTCGGCCTGACGACGCCGAAACCGGATCTGGTTCAGGCCGTAGCGCGCTCACGCGGTATTTCCGAGAAATTGAATAAGGGTATCGGGTTTCTGTTTAAGAAGAACAAGATTGAGCATATCGATGGCTTTGCCAGTTTCGAGGCTGGCAACAGGCTGGTCGTTGAGAAGGATGGCAAGAGCCGCGAGGTTACGGCCAAGCATGTCATTGTTGCGACCGGCGCCCGCGCCCGCGCTTTCCCCGGCATGGAAGTGGATAACAAGGTGGTGATCACCTATATGCAGGCACTAGCACCGACCAGGCTGCCGAAGAAGCTGACCGTGATCGGCAGCGGCGCTATCGGCATGGAGTTTGCCTATTTCTATAATGCGATGGGTTCCGAGGTGACGGTGGTCGAGGCCGCCGAGCAGATTCTGCCCCTGGAAGATTATGAGATTTCCAAGGTGGTCGAGCGCAGCTTCAAAAAGAACGGCATCAAGGTAATTACCGGAGCAATGGTTTCCTCGGCCAAAAATGTAGATGGCAAGGGCGTTGTGGAATACGAGCGCAAGGGCAAGGCGGAGCGTATCGAAGGCGATCAGGTGCTGGTGGCGGTCGGTGTGATCGGCAATACCGACAGTATCGGTGCTGAGAACACCTCCATGCAGGTCGAGCGCAATACGATTGCCGTGGATGACTGGTATCGCACCGATCATGCGGGTGTGTATGCCATCGGCGATGTTGTTGGCGCGCCTGCATTGGCGCATGTGGCCAGCCACGAGGGCATTGTTTGCGTTGAGGGTATTGCCGGCCTCAATCCGCACAAGGTTGATTATGGCAATGTACCGGGCTGCACCTACTGCCAGCCGCAGGTCGGTTCCTGTGGCAAGACAGAGCAGCAGTGCAAGGAAGAGGGCATCCCGGTGAAGGTGGGCCGTATGTCCTATGCTCCGAATGGCAAGGCACTGGGACTGGCTGAAACCGAGGGCATGGTCAAAACGATCTTCCATGCCGAAACCGGTGAATTACTCGGCGCCCACATTGTCGGTGCCGAAGCCACCGAGCTTATCGTATCGTTACAGCTGGCACGCACCTATGAAACGACCGAGGCGGAACTGATGCATCATATGTTCCCGCATCCGACCTTGTCGGAGATGATCCACGAATCGGTACTGGATTCGGAAGATCGCGCCATTCATATCTGACATTCAGGGCTCCTTCGGGAGCCTTTTTTGATGCCTGGTATTTGCATGCGGCAGATGGGGCAGGAAGCGTCTTTCGGGTTAAAGAAACTCCGGTAAATGTCGACGCACCGCATCGGGCGGCAGTGCGACAAGGTTGCTGTTTATCTCTTGTACAAGCATTTGCTGCACCGGTTTGCTGTAATGCTTTCGCAGCAGACCCAGAAATGCGGGTGCAGCAGCAATGTACAGCCTGTCACAGGTGCCTGTGCTGCAGCCATGGTGCAGAACGTCGGCCAGTTCCCTGGCAAATATGGCCGCCTCATGCTTTTTCGGGTCGAGCGGCTGTTCCATCGCATGCCGTCCATGACCGCTTGAGTCATAGGAGCGACCGGGAAGGTCGGTTGTCAGGTGCGGTTATGAAGGCGTGAGGATGGATGGTTGAAGCGCCTGTGTTCGGTCAGCCCGTTTCTGCTGCCGGAGCTGGCGTACAGAATGGCTTCTGAGCTATCCGCTGCGAGAATCCAGTTGTGCTGCATAAGCCCCTCTTTCAAAGCATCGCCTCATTATTAATATAGCCCCTGGGTGATGCATTTTCCAGTACAGTCGCGTGAGCGCATCTTGATGCCGGGTGTTTGTCTAAACCGCCAATGCTGTCGATGATGTTGTGAGCTGGCAGCGGGGGCGACGCATCGAATGCTTGCCGAATACAGCAGTGAATCCATCTGAATACGGATGTATTACAACACAAAGGCCGCCTTTGTTGTTCCGACCCGCGAGCGTCTATTTCTTCAGCTTGGCGAGCTTGGTCCCCTCAAAACTCAGATTGTACATCAGACCCTTGTTGGAAAAGATAAAACCGATGATTGGTTTCCTGGCGGTGTTGGTGTCTATGGCGCCGCCCGCGCCAAATGTTGCGAGCGCCACACTGCCATCCACACCGGCCTTCCAGCCTTCACTGT
>JAJRTF010000011.1 GCA_021545585.1 Zetaproteobacteria bacterium | reverse complement strand
TCCTCCACCGGTCATCTGATTGTTGCCAGCCAGTGGCTGGGGCTGCCGCAAACCGACGGTAACAAGGCTTTCGAGGTGATTATCCAGCTGGCAGCCATCCTCGCTGTCACCGCGACCTACCGCGATAAGTTCACCTTTGCCCATACCGACTTATGGCAGAAAGTGGCGCTGGCCTTTGTGCCGGTTGGTGCAGTCGGGCTGCTCTTTCACACGCAGATCAAGGCGATGTTCTCGGTCGAAATTGTGGCGAGCATGTTTATTATCGGCGGCATCATCTTTCTGCTCGTCGAATACCTGCAACGGGACAGGGTTTATCCCACCACCGATGTTGAGGCGGTGAGCTATAAACAGGCATTGTGGATTGGTATGGCGCAGGTTGCGGCGTTGATTCCCGGCACCAGCCGGGCCGGTGCTTCGATCATCGGCGCCATGCTGGTGGGGCTGGATCGCAAGACCAGTGCCGAATTCTCCTTTTTGCTGGCGCTGCCGGTGATGCTCGCCGCGAGCGGCTTTGATCTGCTCAGGCATTATCAGGATTTCAGCGGCAGCAGCCTGATGCCGCTTGTCGCAGGTTTCGTTGTCGCCTTCCTTGCGGCCTATGCGACGATGAAGCTGCTGCTTCATTTCTTGCAGCGCTTCACCTTTGTTGCCTTCGGCGTTTACCGCATTCTTTTTGGCGGCCTGCTGCTGTGGATGGTCGGGTAGATGATTGCACCGCAGATTGATCCTGTCGCCCTGCAACTGGGGCCGCTGGCCATTCACTGGTACGGGCTGATGTATGTGGCCGGGTTTTTCGCCACCTGGTATCTGGTGCGCATGCAGTTACGTGATGCAGGATTGTGGCAAACACGGATATCTCCGGAAGTCTATGAGGGACTGTTTACGGCGCTGATTCTCGGGGTCGTGCTGGGCGGCCGGCTTGGTTATATCCTGTTCTATAATTTCGGCTATTACCTCGAACATCCGATCGAGATATTGTATGTCTGGCAGGGAGGCATGTCGTTCCACGGCGGCTTGATCGGGCCGATTGTGGCGGGGTGGTGGTATTGCCGGAAACATACGCTGCCGTTTCTTGAGCTGGCCGATCGTTTCTTTACCGTCGCTCCCATCGGACTGGCATTCGGGCGTATGGGAAATTACATCAACGGTGAACTCTGGGGGCGCATTGCCGATCCGGCATCGGTGCCATGGGCGATGATCTTCCCGCATGCGGGGCCGGAACCGCGGCATCCGAGTCAGCTATATGAAATGACCCTGGAAGGTGTTGTGCTGTTTGTGGCGCTGTGGCTGGTGCGCAAAAAGGACTGGCCAGCCGGCAGTCGCGTGGCCTTGTTACTGGTCGGCTATGCCGTGGCGCGCATTATCTGTGAGAATTTTCGCCAGCCCGATATGCAGCTGGGGTTCCTGTTTGGCCCGGTGACCATGGGCATGTTGCTCTCCTCGGCCATGCTGGTCGTGGGCCTTGGCTGGCTGGTGCTGCTTTTCAGGAAGGGCTGATTTGCCGGCGCAATATTAGGGCCTGTTCACATAAATTCTGCCTGCTGCGTGGTTTAGCGCAGAATCTTTCGGGCCATGACGGCCACAAACAGGGCGATAATGATGGCTCCAGCCCATGCCTCGCTGGTA
Organism: Zetaproteobacteria bacterium; assembly: GCA_021545585.1. Lineage (GTDB taxonomy): Bacteria > Pseudomonadota > Zetaproteobacteria > Mariprofundales > Mariprofundaceae > JAJRVH01. The sequence continues at coordinate 1,006 of JAJRTF010000011.1, read as the reverse complement.
CTCAGGAGCCTCAGCCATGGATGTTCGGCGCTGTAGGACAGATCCCCGTAGCCCAGTGTGGCAAAGGTTGTGAAGGAAAAATACAGCGCCGAGATGAAATCATGCGTTTGATCGCCGGCCTTGCCGAGGCCGCCCGCCGCAGCATACAAAACGGCATATAGCAGACTGACCAGCATGCCGAGCATGACCAGGCGGGTCGGCCGGGTGCCGTAGCCTGAAGCCCAGCCCCAGATCCAGTCCTTCAGCCACAGCCATATATTTTTCGGCGTGGCATGGTGCATCGCCTCAGGCCAGCGGATGTATTTGCGGCTGGCAGTACGCTCGTGATAAAGAAACCGATCGGCAATATGCCACAGGTCGGCCTTCTGATAGGCCATGCGCAGGCTGTGATTCAGGTCGGCCAGTTGACGCGGCGCCATGCTGCGATTGTGCCAGTGCCGTTTCAGGCGCGTGTCGAAGCGACTGCGATGATCGACCTTCAGCTGACTGAGGTGGGCTTCGCCCAGATAGATACCGCGACAGTCGCAGCCCGATAAGTCCGCGCCGATCCATTCAGCCCCCAACAGGCAGGACTGACGCATGTCGGAACCGGCAAACCGGGTGTCGATACCCTCGGCATGGGCAAACATCGCTTCGCGCAAGTCGCAGTGGTCAAAATGGGTAAAGGACAGGCGACTCATGCCCAGCTGGATGCGGCGCAGATTACAGCGATAAAACCCCGACAGGCTTAGCTGCATCTTGCTTAATGAGGTACTGCCGTAAAAATCCTCCTGATGAAAACGAATGCCGCACAGATCCTCTGCATCCAGAACCCAGGACACACCGGGCACAATGGCATCGCCCGGATAGATGGGGTAGTCATATGGCTTGAATCGCCACTGATTTACTCGACACCTGAGAGCTTCATCATTTAGCTCAAAGGAGGTCACGATGAGTGGCAAGCGGTATTCGGAAGAATTCAAGATTGAAGCAGTCAAGCAGGTGGTGGATCGAGGTTACTCGGTCT
>JAJRTF010000010.1 GCA_021545585.1 Zetaproteobacteria bacterium | reverse complement strand
GACAGCACTGACCAACATCTCCTGCCAATATCTCGTATCGATATTTCGTCGTCCACACTACATGATATTTACAATCCCATACTGTGTGGCTGCCACGCTTATAGTCTTGCATACCATGGAAAAACACCTATCCGTCGCCTAAAGGCGAGGGGGTTACTGATCCCCTATCGGGGACTCTAAAGTCTGGCCTAGCAGGCTGTCGGGCTTGATTCATAGGGCAAGTCCGACAGACTGCTAGGCAATAGAGGCCGATTCCGGTACTGTTGCTCGGGCAAGACGAGCGCGGCAGTCCTGCTGCCGGGCCTTGCAGCAAGCCAATGGGAGCATTGCCGATGCGTTTGAACGGACTGATTGTCGTGTTGTTGATGTCGTGGACGGGAGCGGCAGAGGCGGCGGTCGCAGCCGATGTGAAGCAGCAAAGGCAGTGGTTTTCGGAGGCGCGTGCAGCACTGAAAGCGGACAACGATGAGCACTTTGAGCAACTCAAGTCCCGCCTGAAAGACTATCCCCTTTTTCCCTACCTCGAATTATGGCAGGCCCGCCATGCACTTGCCCTGCAGCAGGATGGCCTTGTTGAAACGATGCTGAGCAGGCATGCCGATATTCCCGAAGCTGTTGATCTCAGACTGGCCTGGGTCAGGGAACTGGCCCGGCGTGGGCAGTGGCCGCATGTGGCCGAGCAACTGGCGCTGCTCCCCGGCATGGCGACGCAATTACCTGAAATCGCGATGGTTACGCTGTGGCGAAACGGTCATAAAGACGAGGCCATGAGCATCTTTACCCGGCGCTGGATGCAGGGGGCCGCCAGTGCGGATATTTCGCTTGCTCTAAAGCATGCATGGCAGAAGCAGGGCCATCCGACTGTTGATGAGCGCTGGGCCCGCATCACGGTACTTGCCAGGAGAGGCCTCTGGCAGCAGGTATCCGGGCTGGCGTCAGGGCTTCTGGCCCGGCAACAGCCATGGGTCAGGCAATGGCAGCTCATGCAGCAGAACCCCGAGGCTATATTGACCGACTGGCAGGCGGATATGGATCAGGCGGTCAGCAGGCGCATGTTTGGCGACATCCTGCATCGTCTGGCGCGTCAGGATGTGCTTCTGGCCTGGCAGGCGCTGCACAGGAACCGGCACATCGCTGGTGATGAGCTGGCCGAATATCAGCGGCGTATTGCCCTGCGGGCAGCCAGACAACACCTGCCGGAAGCCGCCGACTGGCTGGCCGGGCTGCCCCGAGCCCGACAGAATAGCGAGACTCGGGCTTGGCAGGTGCGACTTTATCTTTTACAGCAGGATAACCGCCGTGCGCTGAAGGCGATTCGGGCCATGCCGGAACAGGAACAGCAGCAGAGCCGGTGGGTGTTCTGGAAAGCACAGGCGATGCATGAGCTCGGCCAGAAGGCCGGCGCCCGGCGGCTGTATGATCAACTGGCCGAAGGTCGCGGCTATTACAGTTTTCTCAGCGCCGAGCATCTTAAACAGCCCTATCAGTTTTCGGGCTCCGATTTTGAGGTGGAATCTGCGTTGCGCGATACTGTGGCACAGAGGCCTGCCATGCTGCGCGCTTATGAATGGTGGATGCTGGGTGATGCGGGGAAGGCAAACCGGGAATGGTATCTGGCTATGCACGGGGCGACTGCGGAGCAGTGGAGGGCCGCGGCAGGGCTGGCGATGGACTGGGGCTGGTATGATCGCATGATCTATGCCGCTTACCGTGCCGGTGAGATTGATGCACTGACCTATCGCTTTCCCAAGGGCTTTGAAGATTCCGTGCAACAGCTTTCCGAGCAGACCGGACTGACAGCATCGCTGATCTGGAGCGTCATCCGTCAGGAGTCGGCTTTCAATCAGCGCGCGGTATCAAGAACAGGGGCGCGCGGCCTTATGCAGTTGATGCCGCGAACAGCACGCCATGTTGCCAGCCAGAACGATTTTGATGTGCAGCCGGAAGACCTGTTTGATGCAGGCATGAATATCCGGCTTGGTTCGCTGTACCTGTCGGAACTGAATGAACGTTTCGACGGTAATGTGGCCCTGATGGCCGCGGCCTATAATGCCGGCCCGACGCGTGTGTCCCGCTGGCTTGAACGCACGCCGTTCCAGAACCGGGCAGCCTGGGTTGAGGCCATACCGTTTAATGAAACGCGCCGTTATGTGCAGCAGGTGATGGCTTTTATGGTGGTCTACGACTGGCTGCAGGCCAAAACGCCCAAGGCGGTGAGTGCGCATCTGGCCAGCTTGCATCCGCTGGCGGAGAAGGCGGTCAACTGAGGCATGGCCCATGCATGCCGTGGGCCCGGTTTTGAACCGGGGCTAACGGTCCGGTGAAATTTCTGCGATACTGCGCCGCCGCGGACATGCGCAGCAAACCATTCGAGGAACCTGATTTTTTATGGCAATGAAATACAACACCGATGACTTACGCATCAGCGGCATGAGTGAAGTAGCAGCACCGGAGCAGGTGCATGACGAATATCCGATCAGCGAGAAGGCGGCACGCACTACGTTTGAGACCCGTCAGGCCATCCATGATATCCTCAAGGGTAAGGATGATCGCGTACTGGTGATTATCGGCCCGTGCTCGATTCACAATCCCGATGCGGCCCTGGAGTATGCAGGCAAGATCAAAGGTATGCGTGAGGAACTGAGCGATGACCTGCTGATTGTCATGCGCGTATATTTCGAAAAACCGCGTACCACTGTTGGCTGGAAGGGCCTTATCAACGACCCCAATCTGGATAATTCCTTTGAGATCAACAAAGGCATACGTCTGGCGCGCAAGCTGTTGCTTGAGGTCAACGAAATGGATGTGCCGGCCGGTACAGAGTTCCTCGATCTGATTACGCCGCAGTATGTGGCGGATCTGGTCAGCTGGGGAGCCATCGGTGCACGCACAACCGAATCACAGGGGCATCGTGAGCTGGCCAGTGGCCTTTCCTGCCCGGTTGGCTTCAAGAATGGCACCGACGGCGGTTTCCAGATTGCGATTGATGCGATTGGCGCAGCTCAGCATCCGCATGTATTCCTGTCTCTGACCAAGCGTGGTAAATCGGCGGTTTTCTCCACCCACGGTAATGACGACTGCCACATCATTCTGCGCGGCGGCAAGGAGCCGAATTATGATGCTGCCCATGTCGCTCAGGCTACAGCGGAACTCGAACGGGCAGGACTTGATCCGCATCTGATGGTTGATTGCAGCCATGCCAATAGTCGCAAGCAATATGAAAAACAGGTTGAGGTTGGCGAGGATCTGGCCGCTCAGATTGCAGCCGGTAATGGCAATATCGCCGGCATCATGATTGAGAGCCATCTCAGGCCGGGCCGCCAGAGTGTGAAGCCGGGTGAGAAGCCCGAATACGGTATCAGTATTACCGATGCCTGCCTTGGCTGGGACGATTCGGAGGCTCTGTTGCGAACACTGGCTGCAGCAGTCAGGAAGCGGCGCAAAGCCTGAGCACTGCGTGATTGACCCGATACAGAAAAAGCCCGGATTCATCCGGGCTTTTTCGTTGTGCTTCTGCCTTGTTATTCGCCTTTTTTTGTTGCCTCGTTAATGCGCAGGGTGCGGCCGGCATAGTCAGTGCCATTGAGTTGTTTGATGGCCGCTTTGGCATCGGATGCACTCATTTCAACAAAGCCATAGCCTTTGGGCCGGCGGCTGCGACGATCCTTGACCATACGCACTTCGATCACCTCGCCAAACGGGGCGAACAGGTTTTTAACATCATTCTCACCGGCATTAAACGGCAGGTTGCCGACATAGATGCTGCTGGTGCCGCTGGTCGATGATTTCGAGCCTGAACCACTGCGCAGCGCAACGCCCAGTCCGCCGATGATTATGTCCAGCATGATGCCGGTGGCAAAAATGGAGCCTGCAGGCGTGGCGGTCATGATCCCGGACACCTCAACTCCGTAGTAGCCGGCGAGTGCGAAGACAGCGGAAACGATCAGCAATTGAATGAAACATGAAAAAGACATATGCGGTATCTCCTTTTGGAATTCGGAGAGGCTGCCAAAAACGGGCCGGAAAAGCACGCGCAGTATCTGTCGCCGGCATGCATCACCTGCATAGGCAAGCTTCGATGATGGCGCTAACATGGCGCGCATGAGCCGAAAAGTGATTCCCATCCAGACCATGCCCGAGGGCGAACCGATGATTGGCAAGCCGAGCTGGCTGAAAGTGCGTGCGCCGATGTCGAAGGAATACAACGACATCGTGAAGATGATGCGCGAACTCAATCTGAACACGGTCTGCGAGGAAGCAAGCTGCCCGAATATCGGCAGTTGCTGGAAACAGGGCTCGGCCACCTTCATGATTCTTGGCCGCGTGTGCACCCGCACCTGTGCCTTTTGCGATGTCGAAACCGGCAAGCCCGACCCTGTGGATGCCGATGAAGCGGTGAATCTGGCCCGGGCTGTGGCCAAGATCGGCCTGAAACATGTGGTGATTACATCGGTGGATCGGGATGATCTGAAAGATGGCGGTGCCGGGCACTATGCCGAGGTTATCCACGAGCTCAAGGCACGGCAACCGGATGTGACCATTGAAATCCTCACCCCGGACTTCCAGCGCAAGCCGGACACCTGCCTGAACACCATCATGGATGCCAAACCGGATATTTTTAACCACAATCTGGAAACCGTACCGCGCCTGTATCGTTCGGTGCGGCCGGGGGCTCGTTATTTCACCAGCTTGCGCCTATTACAGCGCGCCAAGGAACTCGATGCCGAGGTGGTCACGAAATCCGGTATTATGGTCGGCCTTGGCGAAGAGCGGGATGAAATCCTGCAGGTTATGGATGATCTCCGGGAAGCCGGGGTGGATATTCTAACCATTGGCCAGTATCTCAGGCCGAGCGAAAAGCATCATCCGGTAATGAAATACTGGAGTCCGGACGAATTCGATGATTTGAAGTACATCGCCGAGAAAAAAGGCTTCGGCATGGTGGCCTCCGGCCCGCTTGTCCGCAGTTCGTTCCACGCCGATGAAGTATTCGACGCATTGAAATTAAAAAATGCACAAAGCAACGTCTGAACTCTGTGTATCGCGTTTGAATTAAGTACTATGTCCTCGGAATTTACCCTCGGCGGGCTCAAAATAGAAGTGCAACACTTTACGGAGGTAAAGTGTTGCGATGGGAAAGAGCTATAGTCACTTGAATAGTAGCGAGCGTGCCGTGATCCAACTTGGTCTGGAGCAAGGCTGTTCGCTGAGGTCG
>JAJRTF010000009.1 GCA_021545585.1 Zetaproteobacteria bacterium | reverse complement strand
GGGCGCATACTGGCGCTTTCCCCCCATGCCTGTGAAATTCTATATGCCATCGGTGCCGCTGATGAGGTGGTCGGCATCTCCGAATATTGTGACTATCCTGACAGTCTCAAAGGAAAGCCTGTGATTGCCAACTATTCGCGTTTGTTTGTGGAGGCAGCCATGCGGCTGAACCCCACCATAATTGTTGCTCCCGGCGCTGCTCTCAAGGGATTGTCGCAGATGGAACATCAGGGTAGCCAAATCATCATCTCCCATCCGGCAACATTGAACGATATTTTCGAGGACACTGAACGCATCGGTCAACTGGTCGGGCATGCCGCTCAGGCCCGCGAACTGGTACTGAGTCTGAAACACAGGCTGAAAACCATTCAGATGCATATTGGTAGCAGGAAACGTGTGTTTTTCGAAGTCTGGAGCGACCCTTTGATGACCGAGGCGGGGCGCAGCTTTATCACCGAGGTGCTGGCTGCGGCCGGTGGTGATAATGTCTTTGCAGGCAACGATGTCGAAACCATGCGTCTGAATGTCGAAGCCGTGGTGCGTGCCGCACCCGAGGTGATTGTGATTCCATCCAGAAGCGGTAAAATCAATGATCGCGCAGATTTCTGGAAGCAGTGGCTGCCGCATGTGCGTGTAATTGCGGTCAATCCGGATCTGGTGAGCAGGCCGGGCCCACGCGTTGTCGATGGTATTGCCAGGCTGCAGCAGCAACTTCAACAGCGCCAAACCCCGTGAGTACGATGATGAAATGGGCTGCCATTGTTCTGGCACTGGCAATAACGTTGCTGCTGGCGCTCGGTACAGGTGAGCAGTGGATCAATCCGGTCAATGCCAGCGGGCAGGATGCGATGATACTCAACGAACTGAGATTACCGCGTATACTGATTGCCTTTGCCGTTGGCGGCATGCTGGCACTGGCCGGTGCATGGTTTCAGGTGCTGCTTGGTAATCCGTTGGCCGAACCTTATGTGCTCGGTGTCGCAGGCTCCGCTTCTGTTGGTGCGGTTTCCGCCCTGATATTGATGCCGGAATCAGCCGTGGCCATGTCTGCCGGTGCATTTGCCGGTGCATGGATCGGTATTTCTGTTGTGATGGCTTTTGCTCGCCTGGGACCGGGTCGCATGTTGCTGGCCGGCGTGGTGCTGGCTGCCTTCTGGTCCGCGCTGCTGGCATTGCTGCTTGCACTGTTACCGAAATCAGGGCTGGGGCTGGCGTTTGCGTGGATGATGGGCGATTTGTCACATTCAGATATTCCAGTTCCGATACTGCTGGCAGGCTGGGTTGCTGCGCTTTCCTGCGGCATATTGCTTGCGCGCTCACTGGATGCATTGCTCTTGGGTGAACGGCATGCCGAAGCGCTGGGTGTGGAAGTGAAAAGATTGCGCTGGCAGCTGTTGTTACTCGCGTCTGCGGTTACCGCCATCGCTGTCACGGCCGCCGGAACCATCGGCTTTGTCGGACCGGTGATTCCGCATTTGATGCGGCTTGTTTTCGGTTCGCTGCACCGGGCTGTATTACCCGCCTCAGCCATTGGTGGCGGGTTATTGCTGGTGCTGGCAGATACTGCGGCGCGCAGCATGATCGCGCCTGCCGAACTGCCGGTCGGCGTACTTACCGCCATTATTGGCGTGCCGGTGTTTCTGTTCCTGCTGATCCGGCGCGGCGCATGAGCATGCTGATGCAGATATCTGATCTCGCCATTAAACGTGGCGAAAGAGTTCTTCTTTCAGGGCTGGATTGCATATTTCATGTTGGCGAAGTGGTTGTGGTGCTTGGTCCCAACGGGGCGGGTAAATCGAGCCTGCTGCTGGCGCTGGCCGGGCTTATTCCATATTCGGGATCGATAGCATTGCATGGCAAAAAACTGTCCGGTCTGAGTCGGGCGGAGCATGCCCGCCGGATCGCCTGGCAGGGAGAACTGCCTCCCACAGAATTTGGTTTGACGGTCGAACAGCGTCTAAGGCTGGCGGCTGAAATGACAGGTATGGATATAACGGAAGCAGCAATTTCGATGGATATTACGGCACTACTCGAAAAAGCATTGGGGAAACTCTCCAGCGGTGAACGGCAACGGGTAGAGCTGGCTGCACTGATGCTGCGTGACACGCCCGTCTGGCTGCTTGACGAACCCACTGCTCATCTGGATTTAAAACATCAGGTTCAATGCCTGAATATGTTCAGACGACAGGCTAAACAGGGCCGGGCTATCATCACTGTGTTGCATGATTTGCAACAGGCGGCAAGCATTGCTGATCGCGTGATCATCATTGATGGTCGTGGCGGCGTTGAGTATGGCAAGGCGGAGTATATGCTTGATATTGCCCGATTGAGCTGCCTGTTCGATACGCCTTTGCTCAGGCAGGGCAAAGCCATATTACCGGATTATGGAGAGGTGGATTGATGAAGGCTCGGGATAAACGGCACGGTGTTGTGCTGGTGCATACCGGCGAAGGCAAGGGCAAATCATCATCGGCGTTTGGGGTGGCCTTTCGTGCTGCCGGCTGGGGCATGAAGGTGTGTGTGATTCAGTTTATCAAGGGCAAATGGAAAACCGGTGAAGAGCGTGCAGCAAAGAAATTCGACAATATCGAATGGCATGCCCTCGGCGACGGCTTCACTTGGGACACCAAAAACCCGGAACAGGATATCAAAACCAGCCGTAAAATTTGGGACCTGTGCAAGGCGAAGGTGCGCTCGCATGAATTCGATTTGATTGTGTTTGATGAAATCAACTACTGTGCCTCGTACGGCTGGATTCCGGGTGAGGAAATCGCCACCTTCATCCGTGAGGAAAAACCGGCCTGGATGCACCTGATCCTGACCGGACGCGATGCACCGGACAAGGTGATGGAAGTGGCTGATACCGTAACGGAAATGTGCAAAATAAAACACGCATTTGATAACAATATTATGGCGACACAAGGTATTGAATTCTGATGAAAATCCTACTGGCTCATGGTTCTTCCGATGGCAGGCATGTCGAACAG
>JAJRTF010000008.1 GCA_021545585.1 Zetaproteobacteria bacterium | reverse complement strand
CTGTATCCGGTGCCGCCGCGCGGTGAAACCTGCGGCCGCACCGAGGAGATCATCGGCCGCTGGCTGAAAACAAGCGGCCGGCGCGACGACATCGTGCTGGCATCGAAGGTCTGCGGCCCGACCGGCTGGTGTCCTCATATCCGGGGCGGCAGGGCGAGACTGAATGCCGGCCATATCATCGCAGCCTGCGAGGCCTCGCTCAGGCGCCTGCAAACCGATCATATCGACCTTTACCAGACCCACTGGCCGGACAGAAACACCAATTTCTTCGGCGCATCAGGCTACCGGCATCAGCCCGGTGAAGACATGACACCGATTGATGAAACACTGACCGCACTGGATCAGCTGGTTCGTGCCGGCAAGGTTCGCCACATCGGCGTATCCAATGAAACACCCTGGGGGCTGATGCAGTATTTGAATGCTGCAGTTGAAAAGCATGCGCCGCGCATAGCCAGCATCCAGAATCCATACAATCTGCTCAACCGCTCCTTCGAAGTCGGGCTTGCTGAAATGGCCTGTCGCGAAGATATCGGTCTGCTGGCCTATTCACCGCTGGCCTTCGGGGTGCTGTCGGGTAAATATCTGCATGGTCAGCAACCTGCCGGAGCTCGTCTGACCCTGTTCGGTGACCGCTATAACCGTTACTCCAGCACACAGGCAAGCGTATCCACGGCCGGCTATGTACAATTGGCAAGTAAGCATGGGCTCGAGCCGGCCCAGATGGCATTGGCCTTTATCCTGCTGCAGCCGTTTGTCAGCAGCTGCATTATCGGCGCAACAGACATGCAGCAATTGCGGCAAAACATCGCCGCCATGGATGTGAAGCTTTGCGATGAAATACTGGCCGGTATCGAGGTTATCCACAGTCGCAACCCCAACCCGTGCCCGTGAAAGATTTCGTAGCCTCCAGCGACCGATGCGGCATAATGCTGCATATGCTCAAGTCCCTTCCCCGATGCGCTCAATGAAACGGGCCAGCACCCTGTGTTCTCTGTTGTTGCTGGGCATATTGTCCGCCTGTGCCACACCGCAGAACCATTACGATCCACTCGAAGGCATGAATCGTGTTACCGACAAATTCAACGACGGGCTGGATCGCATTACGCTCAAGCCGCTGGCCAAAGGCTATCAATATGTCACACCCAAACCACTGCAGACCGGTGTATCGAATTTCTTTGATAACAGCACCTACCTGAATACGGTTCTGAATGATTTCCTGCAGGGGAAAGGGAGTCAGGGCTTCCATGATTTGGGGCGTTTTCTGACCAATACCACGCTTGGTATAGGCGGCCTGTTTGATGTCGCCACATCGGCAGGCATGGAGAAACACAATGAAGATCTTGGTCAGACACTGGCGGTCTGGGGCGCATCACAGGGGGCTTATATCGTGTACCCGGTACTGGGCCCAAACTCCGTGCGTAAAACACCCGACTTCATTACTGCAACGGCCACCGATGCCCTGTTCTGGGCCTCCTTTGTGCTGAACCCCTATATCAGCATACCGTTGACAGTATTGAAATATGTGGATAAACGGGCTCGCCTGCTTGAAGCCTCGAATATGCGCGACGAACTGGCGCTTGATCCCTATATCTTCACCCGTGAAGCATGGATGCAGAACCGGCAGTATCTGATCTACGATGGCAATCCGCCCAAGCCGGAAAGTACTGCCGATGATGACTGGGAGGAAGATGATTGGGATGAGGATACACCGCCTGCCGATAGCGGTAACTGATACAGAATTTTTAGCCTTACCCTTTTATGAAAAAGCCCCCGGGCAATTAGAGCTGACTGGACCGCTGCCGGAGCAAATGATCAGCCAGAACCAGCGCCAGCATGGCTTCGGCAATCGGCACGGCACGAATACCGACACACGGATCATGGCGCCCCTTGGTGACGATCTCGGTTTCGTTACCGTGCACATCCACCGTCGGGCGCGGTTTGAGAATGGATGAAGTCGGCTTTAAGGCCATACGCACATGAATGGTATCCCCGTTGGAAATACCGCCGAGAATGCCGCCGGCATGATTGCTGACGAAGCCTTTGGCACGCATGGCATCGCCGAATTTCGAACCGTTGGCTTCGATGCAGGCAAAACCGTCGCCCACTTCCACACCTTTCACAGCCTGTATGCTCATCATTGCCTTGGCGATATCGGCATCCAGACGATCAAATACCGGCTCACCAAGCCCCGGAATCATGCCGTGCGCTTCAACCGTAACACCGGCACCAATCGAATCGCCCTGCTTGCGCAAGGCATCCATAAAATCGGCCATATTCCTGGCCGCCTCGGCATCGGGGCAGAAAAACGGATTGCGGCTGATCTCTTCCGCATCGAATGTTGTTGCCTTGACCGGTCCGATCTGATCCACCCAGCCGGTAATGGCAATACCGGCCACCTCGGCCAGTAATTTTTTAGCCACCGCACCTGCCGCCACACGCATGGCAGTCTCCCGCGCCGATGAACGGCCACCACCGCGATAATCGCGCATGCCGTATTTCTCAAAAAAGGTGAAGTCGGCATGACCGGGACGGAATTTATCCTTGATCTCGGAATAATCCTTGCTGCGCTGATCGATATTGCGAATCAGCAGACCGATCGGGCAACCGGTCGTCTTGCCTTCGAAAACCCCGGAAAGGATTTCCACCTTGTCATCCTCGCGGCGCTGGGTGGTATATTTGGACTGGCCGGGCTTGCGTCGATCCAGATCGGGCTGAATGTCCGCTTCGCTTAACGCCAGACCTGCTGGGCAACCTTCGACAATGGCAACCAGTGCCGCGCCATGGGATTCGCCCGCCGTAGAAACCCGGAAAAGCTGACCGAACAACGAGCCTGACACGGCTTATTCAATACCCGGATCGCCGGCGCCGATATGGAATCCGGCATCGACATAATGAACCTCGCCGGTCACACCCGATGCCAAATCGGAAACAAGATACGCACAGGTATTTCCGACCTCGTCCTGTGTTACGTTACGGCCCAGCATCGAACCTCTGGCGCTCTTTTCCATCAACTTGCGGAAATTACCAACCGCCGATGCCGCCAGGGTACGAATCGGCCCGGCCGACAGGGCATTAACGCGGATAGCATCCGAACCAAGATCCTGCGCCAGATAACGGGTCGATGCTTCCAGTGCCGCCTTGGCCACACCCATTACATTGTAACCGGGTACGGCACGTTCAGCGCCGAGATAGGTCATGGTGACCATACTGCCGCCGTTTTTCATCAATGGCGCAGCACGCTGGGCACAGGCAATAAAGGAATAGGCAGACACATCCAGCGCCAGCTGAAAATCAGCACGCGATGTGGTTGAGAAACGGTCCCGCAGCGCATCCTTGTTGGCATAGGCAATCGAATGCACCACGAAATCCAGCTCACCCCACTGCTCTTTCACCTGCGCGAAAAAGGCATCAATGCTGTCATCCTCGGACACATTCATCGGCGCGATAATCCCGGCATCCAGACTTTCCGCCAGCGGACGCACACGCTTTTCCATCTGCTCACCCAGATAGTTGAAGCCCAGTGTTGCACCCTCACGCTTGGCCGCCTGAGCCACGCCCCAGGCAATCGATTTGTCATTGGCGATGCCCAGAATCAGGCCTTTTTTACCCTCAAGAATACCCACGCCATGCCTCCTGAAAAAAGATTCGCTGCATTTTAGCAGCGCTTGCCTCAAAGCGCACGCAAATGACGCTTGAGTTCACGCCTGTGCCATCCATGCGTGCCAGCATAAGCCTGCCTCTCCCAGTCCTGAACAAAGGCCTGCCAGCGTGCCGCATCCACACCGGCCGGGATCGGCAAACACCGGAGCGGCTGGTAGCCATGCCGTTTGCTGCCGTGTTTTTCCAGCCAGCGATCCAGCAATGGCCATGCGGCAGTAGGAGTCCGAAAATACTGCCAGAAGCGGACACCTGGAAACACGCGTATCAGCCCAATAACAGCAGCTACAAACAGCGCCACCAGCAACAGCCCTGCACCATAGCTGCGCAGCTGTTGCCATAATTGTTTAAGCAGTGCTGTGCGGTCCGAATCCTGAAATTCCAGCACATAGCGATACCAGTTCAGCTTGATCGTTTCCCATACCTCATCGAAGGCTGGAAAACGCACACCCAACAGCTCCCAGCGTGATGCGGGTGTCGCATCCATGCGCTGCCAGTGCCCATGCAGCCAGACCTCTGTCCAGCTATGCGCATGCTGCTGACGAAGCAGTAAAAAACCGCCGACATCATTCCATTCACCGCCATAATATCCGTTTACCACCCGTGACGGCACACCAAGCACCCGCGCCGCCAGAGCCAGCGTGGTGGCATACAATTCGCAATGCCCTTTTTTTTGTGCCAGAAAGGACTCAAGCGGCCTGGCATCATCCAATTTGGCATGCAAATCATAGGTCCAGCCGCGCAGCTCATCGGCAAGCACACGCAAGGCCGCCGCCGGCGATTGCATGCCACGGCTTATCTTATTCACCCACTGATACAGTACCGCCGGGATCGCCTGCTTACTCGTTTCAGCATGAGCAGGCGGGCGCATCATGGCAGCGAGCGGACTGATGCCATGGCCGGATATTTCCATCTGCAAACGCAAGCGCCGTGATGGCGGCTGATCAAACGACATCGCACCACTGGCGCTGATTTGCACCGCTTCGGAAAGCCGGCGGATATTCAACAGCCCCTGTGGCAACTGGATATAGGCATGATCGGAAGCTTCGCGATAAACCGCCAGTTGCAGACCCTGTCCTTTGGCCAGCACCACCTCACCGCCACGCGGCCAATGGCGAACAAACTTCCGCCCCGAATGTTGCCAGCCCTGACCGGTAAATGTCGGCAAGGCCACACCACGCCAATACCTGCCCTGCACCTCTCGGCGGAATTTTTTCAACGCCACCGGAGTAAGGTTCGCTACCGCAGGCTCGACACGCATCACCACCGTGGCATCCAGTTCGCGGGCAAAATCGCCCAACTGCACCCGATACGAAAAACCGCTGGTCTGCATGCGCGGCTGCGTGGGCTTGAGCAATGAATGCGTATCGAATCGCGGCAAGCTGACAAACAGAAAAGCGGCCATAGCGGCTATCAGGATCATCCAGCGGGCATCCTGTCCGGCCGACACTGCCGGCAGGTCGCCGCCCGGCCAGTTCAGGCCATACAAACATGCCGCCGCCCGCCACATGAACCACATCATCGCGACCAATGGAATCACATACAGCACCGAATCGGTCAGCACCGCCGCCGCCAGCACAAGAAACAGCCCCACCAGCATACGATGAAGATGATTGCGCGGCGTGGGCGCTTCAATCACCACAGCGAGCGCCAGAATGAGCATAAAATCGGTAAACGCCACCACCCATGCCCGCCCCAGAACCAGTTCAAGAGCCACCCAGAAAAAGCCGAACCAGCCGATCAGGCTGGCCTGCAATTCAGTCAGTGAAAAACCTGAGCCCCGCCACAGGCGCAACAATGCAGCAGTGGCAGACAGTAACCAGTAAAACGGACTGACAAAATCGGACAAGGCCAGCGAAGCCACACCGCACATCAAAACCGCCAGTGTCAGTTGCTCCGCCCGCATGGAGCTTGCCGCGACCAAAGCTGCCCCGCTCATGCCCGGCTCCCGACAAGACTCAATAGCATGCTTGCACCGTCGGCCACGCCGCGATTGTCCGGCCTGCAAGCAGCAAGCGCCCGCATGGCCGAAACAACCTGCTCATCCTCCCCGGTATCAAACAGCTGTTGCCCGAGCGCAAAACTGCCCGGTCTGCCACGCTGCTGCTGCAACCAGTACCACGCCTTGCCCAGCAAACGTTCAAAATCGCTGGCATCGGCCTGTTCAGGCAGTGTCAAATCAACGCACAGGTGCGCTGATTTCAGAGCCGATTGATCCGTGGCAAAGCGTTTGACCGACCAGTCCCGGGAATTCACCTGAGCATGCGCGGCAACCTTGCGCCAGTGCACTCGCGCCAACGCATCACCCGGCACATAGGCTCGCAAATCGCGCCATTCGTCGCCATCGCGTAAGGCTGCATCCTGCGCTCCGGCAGCAGGCTCTGCCTGCCATGGAACTGCAGCCGGAAGTACATACACGTTGCATGCAGATGCCGAATATTTTGACAGTTTCAACAGGCCCAGCGGCGCTTCACTGCTCAGGCATGCCTTTTCAAGCGCAAACACGCCGCGCCGATCGGTCCGCAAACGACCCGATATCAATACCCTGTTGCCGCTGCAACGCCCCTGCAAATCGAACCGGCCATCACCGAACGGCCAGGATATATCGACCATCGCGGCAGCCCCGGCTGTCAGGGGGAAATGCTTTCGCAGCACATGCACCTGACCAGCCTCCAGAACCGGCAATGCCATATCTGCCGGAGCAGGTATGCTGCGCAACAGTGCCGCCCCCTGAAGCACAACTGCAGCTACGAGCCCGGTCAACATGGCTCCGCACAGATACAACAGATTGTTCCCCGAATACAATGCCGCTGCCCACACCCCGAGCATGGCCAGGACCACCATCACACCGGATCGGGTCATGGCAATACGCCAACCCGGAGCCAGCGGCACATGCACGCGGATGAGTGCATCGAATAAACGAAGCAACCACCCCGGCAGCCTTAAATCAGCCGGATCGTATGCCATCGGCTACTATCTCGTGCTGCATCGCTGGCTGCGTACGAAGTGCCCCGAGTCGCACTTGACAGATAAGCTGTACCGAGGCCAGATGTGAGAAGGATTGAGCTGGATTGGTAAGCAATGGAGACAGGAACCGGATCAGTAGCGGCAAACTTTACCACTCCGACACTCACGGCTCCATCTTTCACAACAGTAAAGTAATCGGTTTGCCCTGAATGCGTCACTCCATTCTGAACGCAGGTGGCGCGCGCACGAATCTTGCCCATAGAGCTTGGCACGTTCGGCATGGCCCATGTGCCATCCGGCTGCACCTGAATCGTGCGGTTGAGAATATTCACCACACAATTTTCATTCAATGTGACAGGGGATACCACAGCCTCTGCTGTTTGGGTTAATGCCAACATTATAAATGCGGCCAACCCCAGCCTCAATTCAATCATGCCTCTGCGCATATTATTCTCTCCCTTGTTCACAAACCAAAAAGGTACGCCCAAACAATTCAGTCATCATTGGACTTACCGCCCTTGCTGCGGCGGCGAAGATAAAAACCTCCCGCGCCGATCAGCAGTACGATGAGCACGACAAGGAGCCAAATTCTTTCACTCCCATCCTCGGGTTGAACAACTCTGGGGGTTGGATTCGTTTTCTTCTCAAGGAATGCCTTGGCACTAATCTTTTCGATTGCTACCTCTGACTTTACTTTTGGTTTTTTTCCGAAGCTCCCGAAAAAAATCGTAGTCCTTTGATTCCTTGTTTTGCCATTTAATTTCTTTAAGAACCACACAAAGGCTTACTTATCAAAAAAATTAAGTATTGTATCCCCATACCCCCCATAAATCAATCCTGAAGACAGGCAGACCGCATGTGGATCTCAGGCCGGAACAGCCTGGCTTTCGAGCAAGGCCGTCAAAGCCGCCTCGCTATCGCCTGCCGCCACCACCCGGTGCGCCAGACAGGGCAGCCACACCGCCTGCACATCGGCTGCTGTCACATAATCCTGCCCGGCTAGCCATGCATGCGCACGCGCCGCCTGCATCAAATCGCTTCCGGCACGCGGTGATATGCCCATCTGCAACCATTCGCCATTGCGGCTTTGCTCAAGCAGTGCCAGCACATAATCCATCAGCACATCAGCCACCGTCAGCTGCTCCAGCTCCGTTCGAGCCGCCAGAATATCCTGCCAGCTGGCAATCGGGCGCAGCGATGACAAGCGTCGATGGCCGACCTCGCCCAGCAACAGTTTCCGTTCGGCATCCTTATCCGGATAACCCAGCGAAATACGCATAAAAAAACGATCCAGTTGCGATTCCGGCAAGGGAAAGGTGCCAAGATGTTCGTGCGGGTTCTGTGTGGCGATGACAAAAAACGGTTCCGGCAAGGGGCGGGTTTCGCGCTCGATGGTGACCTGCCCTTCGGCCATTGCCTCCAGCAGTGCCGATTGTGCCTTGGGTGTGGCGCGATTAATCTCATCGGCCAAGACAATATGATGAAACACCGCCCCCGGATGAAACACAAAGCGTTTATCTGCCAGATCGAAAATCTCCACTCCGACAATATCGGCCGGCAACAAATCGGCGGTAAACTGGATGCGCCCGAAATCGGTATCCAGACTGGCCGCCAGCGCATGCGCCAGTGTGGTCTTGCCGACACCGGGCACATCCTCGATCAGCAAATGGCCTCCGGCGATCAGTGCCGTCAACACCTGCTCGATTGCCGCATCCTTACCTGCCAGCACGGCGGCCAGCTGTTTTCTGAGTTCGCTAATGCCCTGATTGGCTTTTCTCACTGCAACCGCTCCTGCTTCGTTTCATCTTCAATGGCCTGCATTTCTTCATCCGAATAGCCGAAATAATGACCCAGCTCATGAATCAGCACATGCCGGATCGCATGCCGAACATCCTCATGGCGCTCACGACAAAAGCTCAGTATAGGTTGCCGGTAAAGATGGATCATGTCCGGCAGCACACCCGTGGCGATGCCATCGCGCTCGGTCAGGGGCCAGCCCTGATACAGGCCGAGAAGATCAAATGGCGTATCAGCCTTCATTTCATGCAGTGTCCCGATAGTCGGAAAATCATCCGTGACAATGACCACATTTTCCATGGCCATGCGAAACATGGCTGGCAGGCGATTCAATTCATCCTCGGCCAGATGCCGGAATGTATCGGCATCCATCTCGTACTCGCTGTGCGCATCATCCATAGACCCAGCATAGCAGGAAGCGGCTTTTGCGCATCCCGGCGGCGCTGCCCGGGCCAATACCAATGACATGGCTACAGCAGGAGGAATCACCATTCGATGTCAGCCTTTTGCCGCAGTGGCTACCGTCAAATCGGCTGCAGCTGACAGGAAATCAGGGTATTTAAGCTCCGGTATTAATTCAGCATGCAGCAATCGGTTACTCACCCGCTTATTATCACGGAAGAAATCGAGCATGGCCGAAGAGAGCTGAGCCTCACCCTCTTCGGGGCTTAAAATACACGGTGCCGGAGCATTGATGATGCTCGCCAGTGCAATTACATATTCATCATGGGGCAACGGCAGGTCATCGGCCAGATTCACAATGCGCCCCGGCCTCGGTTTGGTCATCGCAGCCAGCAATGCCGCGACAATATCATCCACATGAATCCGGCTGGCATAGTGTGCTGGCTGCCAGCGCACCGCCTTGTAGCCCCCGGCCTGAAGTCTGGCAATGATATTGCGCTCCGGCCCGTATATACCGGCAAGCCTGAACACCTCTGCCGGCACCCCCGAACCCAGCCACGCCTGCTCGGCCTTCAGCCGCTCAATCCCGCGCGGGCTTTTCGGATCACACGGCCATGATTCATCCACCCATGCACCGTTCGCATCGCCGTACACGCCGGTTGTCGATAAATACCCCGCCCACCGGATATGCGGCATGCGAGCCGCCAGTTCCCTAAGCCAATCCACCTGCGATGCATGCATATTCTTCCCGGTTCGCTCCAGCGGAATCGAATCCACTACAGCATCGACATCACGCAACAAGCCTGCCGCAAGATCAAGCGGTGAATCGGCCACCACAGCCTCCATGCCCATCGCCCGCAACGCCTCAGCCCGCTCGCAGCTCCGCGTTGTTCCAAGCACCCGCAAGCCTTTAGCGATGCAGCCTTTCGCCAGCCTTTCGCCCACATAGCCGCAGCCAAGGATGAGAAGGGATTTAATTTCATGCATGGCATCAGACTAAACAACACTTCGGATGAAATCACTGCTATAATGGATATATGAACGCACTGGAATCCATCCAGGCACACTGCCCCTATTGCGCCAGGCTGATCTCGCTATTGGTTGATGCAACGGCCGGGAATCAGAATTACGGTGAGGACTGCCCCGTCTGCTGCCAGCCCATACAGGTACGGCTATGTGTCGATGAGACCGGCATCCAGATTTCGCTCAGCACTGAAAGCACATTGAATCGCCACTGATTTACTCGACACCTGAGAGCTTCATCATTTAGCTCAAAGGAGGTCACGATGAGTGGCAAGCGGTATTCGGAAGAATTCAAGATTGAAGCAGTCAAGCAGGTGGTGGATCGAGGTTACTCGGTCTAT
>JAJRTF010000119.1 GCA_021545585.1 Zetaproteobacteria bacterium | reverse complement strand
AATGGCATTTAAAGCCTGATAGTTCGAAATGACTATATTGCCGCGAGGACGGGGCATGTAGCGCGCTATTATTTTATATTGTTCTCGTGTTAACTGCATGAATATATTATACTTGTTTCAGTTAATGTGAACAGGCCCTAATTCAGGGATACCTGACTCAGGCCAAGCAGATCGCCATTGGCCCGGGGCCTGAATCCGTGCACACGAGGGCCGCTGACAGCCACAACGGGCTCATACCACAGCGGGATATAGACCATATCCCGCTGCATCTGATGCTCTACCCTGGCATACAGCGCCCGTCGCACGGCCTGCCCCTGGCCGGCTGCCGCCTTATCCAGCCATGTATCCACCATATCATTGGCATAGCGCCCGCGGTTCGCACCTTTGGGTGGCCACATCGAGGAATGAAGTATCCAGCGATAGATATCCGGGTCGCTGATACCTACCCATGACAATGAAAAAACCTGAACCCCCCCCTGCCTGATACGAGCATAAAAACCACCCCACTCCAGTGACTCGACCGACACCCTGATGCCAATCTTCTCCCACATTGAGGCTATTGCCGTAGCCAGTCGGACACGGGTTGGATCCGTGCTGGTTCGGTAGGTCAATGAAAAGCGAATGCCATCCGCCCCGGGTTTGAAGCCCGCAGCATCAAGTAAAGCCATGGCCTTTTCCGGTTGATGAGGTGTCTCGGGAAGTCTGGTTGCAGCCCAGTGGTCGGGCGTTAATACCGTTTCGGCGAGCTCCGGAAGATCGGCAAACAGGGCCCGCTTGAGTTGACGGCGATCCAGAGCCAGAGCCAGGGCACGACGCACGCGAACATCCTGCAAAAAAGAATCCTGCATATTCATCCCAATATAGGAAAATGTCGTTGATGAGCGCGTCTGCATCGTCAACTGTGATTGCTGCTGAATATAGGGCAACAGATGCGGCGGCAAATCATTCTGGATGAAATCTAGTTCCCCGCGCGTGATTTTCAGTAACCGGGTGACCGGATCCTTGACGCCGACAAAACGAATATAGAGCGGCGCATTCCGCTTGCCGGCCAAGCCTCCAACTCTCTCCAGCTCCAGCTCATTCGCATGCCAGCGATACAGCCGGTACGGACCACACCCCGTCGTACTTCTGGCCTGATGTGGGGCCAGAGCCAGTTTGGCCGGTAAAATACCGATATTCAGGCGTGTCAGCAGTGAAGCATCGGCCTGCTTTAACGTAATAACGAGCTGATCCTCTGCAACACGCTCAATCTTGTCCACGGAAGCAAGGCCGCCCTTCATAGGACTTGCCATTTTTTCGTCCAGCACTGTATTCAATGTTGCCACAACATCGTCGGCAGACAGACTGGAACCATCATGAAAATGCACATCGCGGCGTATCCAGAAATGCCAGATCAAAGGGTTCGGATGCTGCCAGTGCAGGGCCAGATCGGCCTGAACCTGAAAATGCTCATCCAGACGGATAAGGCCTCGATGCAGGAACTGCTGTATGCGCATTGAGGCGGCATCCGTGGCATAACGCGGATCGAGCGAGATAGGCATTTGCGCCAGACCTGCACGCAGCACACCATCCAGATTAGCGGCTGGCTGGCATCCGCTCAGCAGTAATGCCACGACTGCAAAACAAACCGACCGGATCATCCCGGCTCCCACAAGCTGATTGCTTCCACATGCCCGGCACAGGTGAATATATCCAGTGCCCGCAATGCTTTTAACTGATAGCCATGCCTGGCCAGCAGCCCGCCATCGCGCGCGCCGGCAGCGATATCGCATGAAACCATGATGATTTTCTCGGGCAGCAGATGTTGAATCCGATCACAGATGCGTTTCGCACCGCGTCGCGGCGCATCAAGAATCAATACATCAGCACCAATATAAGGCTCGATATCAAAATTCTCAAAAAGATTCGCCGATACAAAATGCCCGTGCACTCCGAGCTGTTGTGCGTTGCCTGAAGCCGCCCGCACACTGGCCTCGGACAATTCCGCCCCGAATACCGACGCTCCGCTTGCTACCGCCAGCGGCAGGGAAAGATTGCCGGCGCCACAGAACAAGTCAGCGATACGACGGGGCTGCCCGGCCCATGCCTGAATTTGACGGATCAATGCCTGATTGCCTTCGAATTGCCCCTGAACAAAAGCATCAGGGCCAATCTCCAGAGCCACTGTATGGCCGTATCCGGCTGGCAGTACGTCATGCAAGCGCTTCACCGGGCGACTTAAAGGCCTTGAAACACCATCCCTCCGCCACCAGCTTTGCAGCACAAGCCCGGCTTGAGAATCTGGCATGGTGATATCCGGTTCATCATTCATCTCAAATACAATATGAATGCCATCTGACAACTGTACAGCCTGCACCTGATCAACACCCTTCAGGTCCTTCTGCTGCAATAAGGCATGCAGTTGCTGCAACTCCGGAGTCAGCACCATACAGCGATCATGACGAACAGTCTGGTGGCTTGCAGGTGCGTAGAATCCGAGAAACAGCCCCTGATCGTCATGGCCAGACTGCCAGCGCACTCGACGGCGGGGATACATGTCAGACGAAGCAACCGGCATCCATTCCGTCTGCTCATCCATCAAAGACCTGAATGCATCTCTGACCCATGTCGACTTGAGTTCAGCCTGATGTTCAGGCTCCAGAAATTGAAATGCGCAGCCGCCGCACCTGTCGGCCACAGGACAGGATGCCTCAACACGCAAAGGCGATGGATTGAGAATATCGATGATTTTTCCGCGCCGTACACCGCGCCGCATCGGCTGCAGCTGAATCATCACTTCATCTTCGGGAATACCGTTTGCGACCAGAATGGCTCCATCATCACTGCGAATCAGCGCATCTCCGCCCGGCAGAAGTTTCTCTACCCTTCCTTTGCAAATATTACTGACAGCGGTATTGCGCTTCACCTAGGGAAGCAGATCAATCGGGCCGATGGTGATGGGTTCAGAAGAACGAAAACGCATGCGTACGCCCTTGATCTTACCTATGGATGCTGAAACCCGAAGGGATAACGGCTTATCGATATCTCGATCCTGCCGGTCAAGCAGCTTATGCCATTTTCCCTTTGCATCCTGCACATTCAGATTGATATAACCGCCCTTGAAACTGAGCCGACCTACGCTTGCCTTGCGAATGACAATCTTTGATACACGAACCGGCTTATCAAGATAGAGGCGCAGCTGACCTTTTTTGCTGGTGTGTAAGGTTTCCTTCCAGCGGTAATCCTTCAGACTGGAAAAATACAGGCGGCTCTTGCCCTTGAATTCGTGAGCCACCTTCTTGTCGGCGCGGGTGCCATCACTACGAATCAGTTTATGATTCACACGATAAGTAACCGAATAAATTCTGGGGGTCTTTTTCACTGCCCGCTTGACTACCCGTTTGGGCTTGACAGCCGGTTTGTGAGTCGCCTTCATGGCTGGAGCAGCTGCCTTTTTCACAACCGCTTTCGCATCCTCAACCTTTTTCGCGCTGGCGTTGAGCTTTACAGTATTTTGAACGGTCTTGCTTTGGGCTGTTTTCTGTTTTTCTGGCTGATCAGGGACCTTCTGCTCTGGCGCCTGCGCCTCACCCGATTGCTGTTCGGCAACATGAATGACACTGGTTAATACCCAGCCAAGGCCGGCCAGCACAACAAGCAATCCGGCCCATGTCAGTGGCGCATGCCAGCGTTTATTCGTATCCACTGCTGCAGACACGGGCTTTTTATCGCCCGATGATATTTTCTTTTTCTTTAGCCCCAGCATTCTTCCAAGTCTTAAAACCAGCGCACCTATCAAACCCTTGGCGATCTCTGCATTGCTTTGTGATTCGGATGGCGGCGGAATCTTGATTTGATGTCCGGCTGAAGAGTTTGCTTCCTGAGTTCCAATCTGGAGCAATATCTGGTGTACCGCATCACAATTGGCCGGCCGGTCAGTAATATTCTTTGCCAGCAGATCCATGATAAGATCGGAGAGCATTTTCGGCAGTGTGGAATTCAGTGTGATCGGTGCGACCGGATCCTGACGAATCTGTTTCTCCATGATTTCAAACTCGCCAGCCCCGTTACCTGTAGAATCGAACGGCAGTTTTCCTGTACACATCTGGTACAGCAGGATACCAAACGAGTACAGATCCGTTCGCGCATCCACCGGCTGGTTCAAAATCTGCTCCGGAGCCATATAGCGGAAAGAACCA
The DNA here is from genome assembly GCA_021545585.1 of Zetaproteobacteria bacterium. Taxonomy (GTDB): domain Bacteria; phylum Pseudomonadota; class Zetaproteobacteria; order Mariprofundales; family Mariprofundaceae; genus JAJRVH01. The sequence goes on along the minus strand of JAJRTF010000119.1, from coordinate 39,202 downwards.
ACCGTCGCGCCACTCTGGGTTAAATCGTCATCACCCTCCTTGGAAGGTTTGGCCAGCCCGAAGTCCATCAGTTTGATCGAACCGTCTTCAGCCAACAGCACATTGGCCGGTTTCAAATCGCGATGCACCATACCCAGCTTGTGAGCCGCCTCGAGTCCCCCCAGAATAGCCTCGGAAACCCTCAGGATATCGACCATCGTCGTATGCGGATGTTCCTTTAGATATTGTCGCAGATTCATGCCGTGAATCATTTCCATGACCAGCGCCATATGCTCGCCGTCCTCATACAGGGACAACAGGGTCACAACATTGGGGTGAATGATCTTGGCATGCATCCGAGCTTCGCGCCGGAAACGTTCTTTCAGATTCTCATGCTGCAACAGATGTGGATGCAGGACCTTTACAGCGACCTCCCGGCCGAGCTTCTCATCCTTGGCCCGATAGACAACACCCATGCCGCCTTCGCCAAGTTTGGAGATTAGCTGATAATGGCCGAGCCTTGTTTCAGCTTCATCATGACTGACAGCTGCGCCGCAATTTTTACAGAGCCCGTTTTCTACCGGCCCATCGACCCCACACGAAGAACATTTCATGTCAGAGATTGTTGACTGCTGGCTGCCGATGTCAAGTGATTCAGGCCACAGACCAGACCCGATGGAGCACACCTGTATTCAGCAGGGATAAATATCACCCAGGCGGTTAAATTGCCCCAGATAAGCTGGCGTATCCCCCATATCATGAGTGGCTTGAATCAACAGTTTGAAGTGCTCACCCATGCCCGACGGCAACAGCATACGGCGCGCCTGAGCCAGTAGCTGCATCGATTCTGCATCCGGACTGACCGCCAGCTGCTGAATCTTAGTCTGTACTGCCGGCGACTGAGCCAACCATGCTCCCTGAGGCATCCATAAAAGAGGTGTCAGGCCCGCGTCAAGGCCTGACTTTGCCAGCGCGGTAAAATCAATATGTGCGGTAATATCCTGCCTACCCGGACAATCCAGAACCGTATCCACAGCCCGGTGCTTCAAATTCGCCAGCAGGGTCCCCTGCTCGCGATTGGGTCGATAATATTCCCGTTGGGTAAAGCCGTAATCGACACAAAAGGAAAAACCTCGCCTGATCACACGGGCCATATCCTGCTGCCATTGCGCCAGACCCGGATTCCATTCACTGACATAGCCTTCAGGCCAGCTGGCACGAATCGCATCAGCAATCGGGATATTGTCCAGCAGCGGCGTGGCAGCCTCACGCCAGGAAAACCCGTCAGTATATGTGACCCCCCGTTCAAACAGTGTGCCGCCGTGGGCACAAAAACAGCGCACCGGAAAGGCATCCGGCAATTCATTGCTGATCACAAGTACATTGTCCAGCTCACCCAGATCTTTCAGCCGGGCAACATGCTCCACATCGACGCCGGCCTCGGTGAATAACTTCTGCTGTCTTGCCTGCAGGTGATCGCTGCGCTCGACTTCAGCAATGCGGGCCGGCATAGGCATGTCGTATTGTTGCAACTGTTGCAGCAAATCACATAACAGACGCCCGGAGCCCCCTCCCTGCTCCAGCAGCAGCCATTCAGCCGGGCATCCCAAGGCTTGCCAGCCCCAATGCAGCAAATCGCTAAAGCCGAGTTTCAACCATGGCCCGAGATCCGGTGCTGTGACAAAATCCCCCTGCGTACCAAAAATCGCCTTACTCTCGTAATAGCCCAGACCGGGTTCATAAAGGGCTGCCTGCATAAAGGCATCAAAAGGCAAAAATCCGTTTGCCTCGCTGATGCGCTGGCGGATCATCTGTTCTAGGCTCGTTTGCTTGGACATGGTTGACGCTGCTTTGCTCCCTGACTAACGTATCGGTACCCAAATGACAAAGAGGATACACAATGGCTTCTGATCTTATTATTCATGTTAGCGACGACAGTTTTGATGCGGATGTACTGAAAGCTTCCGGCCCCGTGGTCGTTGATTTCTGGGCTCCGTGGTGCGGCCCGTGCAAACAAATCGCGCCGATTCTGGACGAAGTGGCGGCTGAGAAGCAAGGCCAGGTTACGATTGCCAAAATCAATATCGATGATAACCCGAATACGCCCGGCAAATACGGTGTGCGCGGCATCCCGACACTCATGCTGTTTCGCGATGGAAATGTACAGGGCACCAAGGTCGGCGCTGTGAACAAGGCCAAGCTGACTGAGTTTATCGACGAACATCTGGCCTGAATCGAATTTGAATGATGCAAAAGCAGGGCTCATGCCCTGCTTTTTTTATCGATAGTGCAATGAATCATAAATTACACATCGTCCTTTTTGAGCCGGAGATTCCACCCAATACAGGTAATATCGCGCGCCTGTGCGCCTGTACCGGCTGTGCTCTGCATCTCATTCATCCGCTGGGTTTTAAAATCAGCGACAAACACCTCAAGCGTGCCGGACTTGATTACTGGGAGCATGTATCCGTTCATGAACACCCGGACTGGCATACAGCCAGAGAAATGATCGGCACGCATCGAAACTGGTATGGCCTGAGCTCCAAAGCCAGCGAGAGTCTATGGGAGGTTTCATTCAGGGCCGGGGATGTACTGCTATTTGGTCCGGAGACACGTGGCTTAAGCCCGGATATCCTAGATCGGGTGCATGCAATCTGTATCCCCATGCGCAACGATGCTCCGGTTCGCTCACTGAATCTGTCCAATGCCTGTGCCATCAGTGTTTTTGAGGCCTTAAGGCAAATAGAAAGGGGCTGAGCAGGCGCTTTTATCCACCGCCGGGCATCACAGGTGAAACAACTTTAACAATTAGCCCGAGCTGCCGATTTATAACATGAGTATATCACCATAACATATTGTTATTAGGTTGATTTTTAATATGCCCGTTTTTTAGGCAGCTTAGTTATGCGTTTTTTTTATGCTGCATGGCCATGCCACCGAGCCAATCTATCCACACAGTTATCCACAGAATCTGTGGATAGAAGGCAGAGCCTCTTTATTTGCAAGGCCTTGGGCAATATCGAGCCTGATTAAAGCCTTTACGCTGGCCTCACAAGAGTGATACTTGGTGCTTATGAAATGGACCATATCCAACCAGTTGACCGTAGGTCGCGTACTGCTGATTCCTCTGTTCATCGTCGCCTTTTATCTGCCTGGTACGATTGCCTACTATCTGTCGGCGCTTGTGTTTACCATTGCCGCCCTCACCGACTGGCTGGATGGTTATCTGGCTCGTTCCCGTAATGAAGAAACTGCATTCGGGCGCTTCCTGGACCCGGTAGCAGACAAGCTGCTGGTGGCCTCAGCTCTGGTGCTGCTGGTCGCCGATGAACGTGCACCTGCTATTCTGGCCATTATCATCATTGGTCGTGAGATTGCCATCGGAGCATTACGCGAGTGGCTGGCCGAGCGTGCCAGCATTGTAAAGGTATCACTGCTGGGCAAATGGAAAACCATGATTCAGATGCTGGCCATCGGCAGCCTGCTGATTCACAACACCTTATACGGCTTCAACTTTCATCTGGTCGGCGTGATATTACTGTGGCTTGCTGCAATCCTGACTCTCTGGTCCGCTTACGAATATATGCATAAGGCATGGCCCGAGCTGGTCCGGAAGCCGGAATCTAACGGCAAAGACGCAAAGCCCGTGCAGGTCACTAAAGACGCGAGCGAATAAGACCCTCAAGCTCTACTTCCTCAAGCACAATCGGGTTGCCGCTCATGCTACCACCACTGATATTGGTGATAAGCCTTGGAATATCCACTTCCCGGACCCCGTATCTGGAAAGTCCTGCGATGCCAAACCGGGCGATCCAGTCCGCCAGTAAGGCCAGCAGTGCTGAACGCGCCTGCTCATCATTGAGCATATGATCTCCCAGCATCACCCTCCCCGCCTCTGCATAGCGCTTCAAAGCCTCGTTTTCCGGCTCGCGTGACTGCATAGCCCGGATGTTCAGCGCTGCTGCCTCATGCAGCAGCGTCGCGCAGGCCACGCCGTGCGGAATTGGGAAAAATGAGCCCAGTGGCGATGCCAGCCCATGCACTGAGCCAAGGCCGGCATTGGCCAGCGTCAGACCTGAGATCGATGAGGCATATAACATATCGGCACGTGCGGACATATCATCCCCGCATCCAAAAGCTTTCGGCAGGCTGTTCCGGACACGTTGCAGAGCACTTAAACACAGTGCATCGGTCATAGGGTTGGCCTTGCATGAAACATAGGACTCGAGCAACTGTGTGAATGCATCCATGCCACATGCCGCAGTCACCTCAGGCGGGCAGGAAACAGTCATTTCCGGATCCAGGATGATGTGCGCCGGCACAAGCGCCTCATCGCGAAAGGATTTTTTAAAGCCATTCGGCCCGATCAGCGACAGTACGGCATTCTTGCTGGTTTCCCCGCCCGTCCCAGCCGTTGTCGGCATCGCGACAAATGGCGTTGCAGGCCCTGCATACGCTTTGCCGGCCCCTACCCCCTCCAGATATTCCATCACTGAATCACCGCTTGGCAGCAACCCGGCAATCGCCTTGCCTGCATCGACGGCGCTACCACCCCCGATAGCCAGAACCGCATCTGGACCCCATGCCTGATACTCCCGCACGCTGTCATCCACCAGTTGCGGTGACGGTTCACCCGTGACCCGCACCCGTACAATCTCGAACGAAGTCTCCAGTTCCTGCAGCAGTGCCTGACATAGCGGTAACGCATCGAATGATTCGCCGCCGGTTACAAGCAGTACTTTTTTGCCATAGCCTTCAAGGATGGCCATCAGCTTATCCCGATGCCCGGCACCAAAATGGATATGCGGAGTAGAGGCAAAGAAAAAAGGCTTAATCATGCTGGGCATCGTAGCCCATGCGGGTAGCATTTGCATCCCGAGGCAAGCACAGAAAGGTGGTGATCATGAATCATGTTGAAGTCAGTCTGGAGTTCTATTTTAAGGGTGAATGTCACAAGCCGTCTGCAATCGTCCCACTGGATCAGTGCATGCGCGACGAGGACCCCATGTCTCAAATGTATCGCATACTGGCTGCCGAGAATGGTATAGGAAGCTATTCCCATGAGTTCGATATCATGATCATGGAACCGCTGCATTTCAGCAACCCGACAGGCCTTGCCAGCAACTTTGTCCACAACGGCGAGTTTGATCTGGAAGGCTTCCGGGCAGTATGGCTGGAGGACAGAATTCTGCAGATATTACAGCCGATCGCATCCACCTACCTGGGCATTAAGGATCTGGATAGCCAGCCTGACATCAAGGCTGCACTTATGGCTGCCTATCAGGCTGGATGATTTGAATGACTGTCGATCATGGTCGAAACGGGGGCGTGCACAGGTCCCTATACCCGGCGTTTGACTTCATTCGGACGCAGTTTCCTGGCAAGATTGTCCAGCACACCATTGATAAAACCGCGCGGAGCCTCGCCGGCATAGGCGCGAGTCAGCTCCAGTGCTTCATTGATAATCACGCGATAAGGGATTTCCAGATGGTTCTGCATTTCCCATACAGCCATGCGAATCACATTATGTTCGATATGGGCGACTGAGCGCAGGCTCCGGCTGCGCACGGCGCTGCTGATCAACTCGTCCAGTTCGTTCACATGCTCGGTAACACCGTGAACAATATCACGAAAATACTCAGCATCCTGGTCGCCGCGATCTTCATGCGCCAGACGGCTGGCCAAAAGACCGGGGATCATACCGCCATCCTGCTGGGCACTGTGCCAGGCATATAATGTCTCCAGAGCTGATTCTCTGGCCTGATGACGATTGGCCACTTATTCCTCCATTCCGGCAAGCCGTTCGAGCTGGCGCGCCACCTCGACAGCAGTCAGCGCTGCCTCTTCACCCTTGTGCCCGTGGCTGCCGCCAATACGCTCGCGTGCCTGCTCAACGCTATCTACGGTCAGCACACCATTGCCAACGCCGATATCCCCGCGCCGGGCTACTTCACCGATGGCATCCATGGCACCCTGACAAACATAGTCGAAATGCGCCGTATCGCCACGGATAATGCAACCCAGACAGACAATCGCATCATAGCGCCCCGAATTAGCCATATGGGCGGCAATGGTACCGATTTCAAAGGCTCCGGGGACATGGACAATGGTCATATTCTCATCCCTGCTGCCATGCAGCTTGAGCGCCGACAGGGCGCCAACCAGCAAGGCTTCGGTAATATCAGCATTGAAGCGGCTGACAACAATACCGACTGAAAGGCCTGCTGCATTGACATTGCCGGCCAGGTGCGGTGCATCAAGACTCATACTTATGCCCGCCTATATCCAGAATATGCCCCATCTTTTCGCGCTTGGTAGTCAAATAGGCGATATTATCTTCATGCGGCTCGGTCTGAAGCTGTACCCGCTCGCTTACTTCCAGCCCATAGCCATCCAGTGCGATAATTTTCTTCGGATTGTTTGTCAGCAGCCTGAGTTTGCGCAAGCCGATATCACGCAGAATCTGGGCTCCGATACCGTAATCGCGCAGGTCGGCCTTAAAGCCGAGCTTTTCGTTGGCCTCAACCGTGTCGTGGCCGCTGTCCTGCAGCTGGTAGGCCTTCAGTTTGTTCAACAGGCCGATGCCGCGCCCTTCCTGCCTTAAATAGAGAACAACACCCTCGCCCGCTTCAGTCACCTGACGCATGGCCGCATGCAATTGTGAACCACAATCACAGCGGCGTGAGGTAAACACATCACCGGTCAGACATTCGGAATGCACCCGCACCAGACATGGCCGTTCAGGATCCGGATCACCCATCACCAGCGCCACATGCTCAGCGGCATCCACCAGATTGGTGTAGCCGAGCAAACGGAAATCGCCGAATTCCGTAGGCATGCGCACATCGATTTCCCGTTTAACCAGTGAATCATGCTGCAAGCGATGGCGGATCACATCGGCAATACAGCCTATCTTCAGATCATGTTTCCTGGCGAATTTCTTCAGTTCCGGCATGCGAGCCATGCTGCCGTCCTCGTTCATGATCTCACAGATCACCCCTGCCGGATTCAATCCTGCCAGACGGGCCAGGTCCACACTCGCCTCGGTATGGCCGGCGCGAACCAGCAGGCCGCCATCGCGGCTAAGCAGCGGAAACACATGGCCCGGCGAATGGATGTCGGAAGGCCGGGCATCCTCCCTGATAGCGGTACGGATGGTATGGGCCCGATCAAAGGCGGAAATACCCGTCGTCACCCCTTCAGCGGCCTCAATCGACAGCGTGAAGTTCGTTTTGAATTTGTTGTTGGTATTGGCGACCATCAACGGCAATTGCAGCTGTTGGGTTTTTTCTTCGGTCAGCGCCAGACAGATCAAGCCACGACCGTGCGTGGCCATGAAATTGATCGCTTCCGGGGTTACCCATTCGGCAGCCATAACCAGATCGCCCTCATTCTCGCGATCCTCGTCATCGGCCAGTATAATCATACGGCCGGCGCGCAATTCTTCAATCAGCTCTTCACTGCTTGCTAGCGTCATTGGTTCTCCATATCAGATGTGGACGGAACATAGCTCAGTAGGCGCTCCACATAGCGCCCCATCATATCCGTTTCAAGGTTTACAACCGTACCCTCACGCAGGGCAGCAAGATTGGTGTGCGACAAGGTATGAGGAATCAGGTTCACGGTAAAGCAATTCGCCTGCACGTGATTTACCGTCAGGCTGACACCGTTCAGCGTCACCGAACCTTTGACAACAATATAACGCGCCATGGCATCGGGTGCCGCAAAGGTAATTTGCCGGTGTTCGCCCACATCACTGATTTCCATGACCTCTACCAGTCCGTCCACATGGCCACTGACCATATGCCCGCCCAGGGCATCACCCATGCGCAGGGCCGGCTCCAGATTTACCCGCCAGCCGGCCTCAGCCCCCCCCAGACGCGTCAGAGCCAAGGTTTCGAGGGACAGCGTGGCCGCAAAGACATGCGACTCGGGAAACTCGGTAATGGTCAGGCAACAGCCGTCCACGGCCACCGAGTCGCCCAACTGCCAGCCGGACATGTCCAGTGAAGTCAAAAACTGCATATGGGTCTGCTCAGACTCAGGCGTGACCAGCCTGATTTCTCCGACATCCTGAATGATTCCTGTAAACACAGGGCGAACTCTAACGGGTTTGACAGCTTAATTACACTTGTCCGACCGGTGATTCATCAAGTGTATAAGCGCGCCATGCATCGAGCAGCGGAAAATAGAGTGCGGCTTTGATGTCGCGCTCGGGCTCCATGCAGCGGAGCAGTTGCACATAGGCAAGCAATTGCGGACGGTGGCGCTCCTCTTCACTGGCCAGAAACATCTCCATGTCGCCGCCTTCGTGCGAGGCTGTTTTGTAATCCACTACCCAGCGCACACCGTCGGAATCAATAAAACTGCGATCAATCACCTTATGCAACACCCTACCCTGAGGCATGCTGCTCAGGGCCCATTCACAGTGGGCATCATCATGCGCTCCGGACAATATCCATCGCCCTTTCTCACTGGCCAGAACCTTATCCAGCCCCTGGATACAGCGCACACAGGCGTCTTCCAGCAAATCACCCGACAACCCATCGGCCATCAACATGCGACGCATACGTTCAGCTTCATTTGTGGAATCCTGCTCCGTCCAGCGCTCTACACCCTTTTCAGCCACATGCTGCAGGGCGGCATGCACGGCATTGCCGACCGGAGCAGCTTCAGCGCCGGCCCAGGCGTATTCGGTTTCGACTTCACAGGTGCCGCTTTCTTCCGGCACTGGAATCTTTGGAACTTCAGCCACACGCATCAGCGGCACCCGCCCCTGCTTAGCCGGGGTGTCCGCAGCCTTTATCTGCTGCACCTCAGAGCCGAAACAATCATCCCCGTGAGACAGAAGCCAGTGCAATAACGAACCCTTGCCGGCCTCACCATTTTTCTCGGAAACATGTCCAAGCATATGTAGCTTTGTTTCCGCCCGCGTACAAGCCACATAAAGAAGGCGTTGCAACTCATTGTCATACTTTGTTTTTTCGACCTTTTGCACCAGCCTGTACAGAGCATCTGGCTGGCGTATACCACCCCTGACCGCCATCAGCGGAATCGCGCCATGAGTAAGCGGGACCTCGGAAAACGCCAGCATCGGCGCATCCCCCTTGCCTCCGCCCAACCCCAGACCCGGCAGAATTACCACATCCCACTGCAACCCCTTGGCCCCATGCATGGTCAATAACTCCACTCTGGCTGCCTGCTCCGAGGCTTCCGGAGCGGCGTACAAATCCTTCAGTCGCTCATCCAGCAACTCGAAATCCACCCGGCCGCCAATATCCAGCGACTCGATCAGATTCAGGCCGGCCTGAATATTCTGACAACCGGGTTTATCCAGCAGACCGGGCATGCCCAGGCGCGACCACGCGGATGTCAGTAAATCACGGACAGGAATCTTGCCGCTGATTGCCATGCAGGGTGCCAATGCCTGCAGAACAAATGCCGCCCGCTGCTGTCCGTTTGCACTCAGCCGGCTGCACTTCTCCTCATCGTTCAAAATACGCCAGACAGGCCTGTCATCACCTCCCATCAGCGCATACATATCACATGTATCCAGCCCGCAGCACGGACTGCGCAGGATTGCCGCCCATGACTCGCGATCAACCGGATGCAGCAGCGCCCGCAGCACAGCCCTGAGCAGGCGCACCTCCGGCCGTTTGTTCAGGGGAAGAATGTTGATAGCGCGAAACGGGATGCCGGAACTGGACAGCGCCGGCATAATGGCATGCAGGTGTTTGCGCGAGCGGGCCAGTATACCGATACGCTGTGCGCCTCCATCGGCGGCAGACCTTGCCAGTTCCTTCCCGACCAGTGCCACCACGGCCTCGGCTTCCAGTCCGGCATCCCGGCCGCTCTGCAGATGCAGGTTCACAGAACCGGCATGCGTTAATGCCGCAAGCGCAGGAGCATGCGTCACGGCGCCGGAAACCGGATTCTGTCGCTTCGGAAATATGGCTCCAAAGGCCCGGTTCACCCATGCCACAATCACCGGTGCTGAGCGGAAGTTGCGCTCCAGATTCAATGCCTCAATCTCTGGCAACCCGGCCTCATTGTCCGCCGCTTTCAAAAACAGCCCAACCTCGGCCTTGCGAAAGCGATAAATGGACTGCATCGGATCGCCCACCATAAACAGGCTGCGATGAATGCCGTCCCCTTCCTGCCAGCCTTCGCTGAGTTTCTGTAAAAGCCTCATCTGCAATAATGATGTGTCCTGAAATTCATCCACCAGGATATGGCGGATGCGATAATCCAGCTTGAGCAACAGATCCGCCGGCGTATCCTGCAACGTCCCGTCGCCAGCCAGTGCCTGCATGGCACGCAGGGTAATCTCGGTAAAGTCCGCCTCGCCCCTGACAGCAAACACTGTCTGCAGATGTTTGTTGGCCAGTACCAGAAGCACGAACAGCGATTGCAGAACCTGCCACTGGCCGTCCTCCATGGCTGCGGCATCAGGCAACTGGCGCAGGTCATGCAGGGCTTCGGCAAGACCTGAAAGCTCCGCCAATTCAGCCAGTATCTCTCTGATCTCTGTCTTTTGTTCAGCAAACGCCTTATCGGCAGGGAAGCCCTGGGTTTTATTGACGCTCTTTCGAAAAGCAGGGGCATCTTTCACAAGCAGAAAGCTGGCGATCAGCTTCCATGCCGGCAGCTGCTCAAGCGTGGTGTCCGGCCAGCGGTCCATTGCAGCAAGCTGTTCGGCAAACGCCGCATCCTGCAGATGAGCGGCCGCAAACTGCATCAGTGCCGGAAGCCTTGTTTTCATCAGCGGTGGAAGCATCACATCGCAGGCCTGCAACTGTCCGATCATCATCGTCGCCAGATTGCTTTCCAGCATCAGACGCAGGGCATCCATATCGCGGGCATGAGCCGCCACCTCTTCCAGCCATTGTTCGCGTTTGGCCAGCATATCGGCCAGCAGCTGAATTACGGCGACAGTCTGATGATCCTGATGCAGCAGCACCGCCCCGGCATCATCGGGATAGAGTTTGATGGCTTCATTCAAGGCTGCTTCAGCCGCCTCGCGATATAAGGCGACAGCATGCTCGGATGGGCGGAGCATGGCCCCCAGACCCGATAATAGTGGCGATTGCCGTGCCAGCGCATGCGTCAGGCTGTCCAGCGTCATCATACGCAGACGGGCAGGATGCTGCAGTAAATGCCAGCCACATTCTTCCGAGCGCGCCTTCGCCTGCTGCGCCAGCAGCCATGTTTCTTTCCTGTGTGCCGATGCATCTGCTGCCGGTTCATCGGCAGCCAGCGCCTCAATCACACGTCTGCGCATCTCGGCCGCAGCCTTGCGGGTGAAGGTCAGCGCCAGAATCTCTTCCGGCTCATCGACCATGGCCAGCAAAGCCAGAATACGCTGAGTCAGAAGTTCCGTCTTGCCGGCGCCCGCCGGTGCCTGCACCAGACAGGAACGGGCGGGATCTCTGGCCAGCAGGCGCGCCTGCTCACTCATGAACCATCCCCCCGATCCGTCGTTTCAACGGATTCATCGCCATGGTCCAGCCCCGCATCAAAGCTCGTTTCCTCAACCCGGCACACCGCCTCCAGGCCGCAATAACGACATGCCCCGCCATCGCGCGGTGACACTTCGCTGCGCCCGGCTGCAAATTCGCCGGCCAATTGATGGATGCCGGCTTTCCAGTCCGCCAGTACCTGTTGCCAGTCTTCCGGCCTGCCGCGTCCGCCATCACAGGTCAGGATGCCTTTGATACCGACATCTTCACCGGCCATGCCCTCAAAGGCCATATCGCCGCTGCGTACACGGGCGAAGCCGACCGCATCCTTCTCACCAAGACCGGCTGCCAGTGCATACAGTGGCAGCTGCGGCTCGGCAATACGCCCGCTGTCTTTATCAACGAGCCAGCTGCTGGCCGACTGTCTCTGACCCGTTTTGTAATCCAGCAGAATGCGGTGCCCGGCAATATCCCTGTCAATACGATCCGCCTGGATATGCATCACAAAAGATGCCCCGGCATTGTCATTCGGCTGCTCATTATCGGGTCGACAGGCATCGGGCAAACGCAACTCGAAGCCCTGCTCAATGCCCTCGACCCTGAAATCCGGTCGCTCCAACTCCAGCAGCAGCCATTCATGCAAAGCCCGGCGCATACGCTTCGCCTCAACATCGCGGATTCTGGCATCCACGGATACATGCTTTTTCTGCCATGCATGACTGATCGATGCGGCGATCAGACCGGCACGCTCTGTCTCAGTCAGTCTTTCCAGAGCACTCCTGTTCCCCAGCTGCGCCCAGATATATTCCAGCGCCAGATGAATCAACGAACCTTTTTCGGGCGCATTGATACCGGGCTCGGTTTTACCCAGAGCATCAATCTGCAGACGATGGCTGGCAAAGGCACGGAACGGGCAGGCGGACTGGTTATGCAGGATATAGGTGCCGCCATGCATCTGCTCGGCCTCATCATCTGTCGTCAACGGTACCGGCGGCGCATCAGCAAAGGGTTCCTGTTCCAGTACAAATCTGTTGTCGGTCGCTCCGGTCGCTGTCTTCGACTCGAATTCAGCTAGCAGGCTTGCAGGCAACAGCTCCCGTTCATCGCGCACAGCTGCATAAGTGATATCAATGAGCGGTGCTGATTGCAGCAGCCTTTGCCATAGTCTCAGGGCAGATTCATAGGCAAGTGAGGCACTGCTCATCGGTATACTGTATTTCTTCTGGATCGCAGCCGGCAACAGCGCATGTGGCCGCGCAGGTGGCGGGAATGCTTCCTCATCCATACCCATGATGAATACATGATCGAAGCGCAGGCCTGCAGCCTGCTGCATAGGCATCACCACAACATTGGGATACTTGGCCGGCAACGACAGTTCAACTTCTGTGCAGGCCGCACGCAATAGCGATAAAAATGTCATCCATGACAACTTGTCGCTTACGGCATCCACGCCTGTCAGTGACAACAGGGCCTCGCGAAAGGCATTCATTTGCCGGATATCACTGTCGGATCGATTCTGCCGGTCGATATCACCTTGCACAAAGCCGGTCAGCTTGAGCAGCTCATGCACAGACTTCACCCAGTCGGCCGCCGCACGGCTTTGTTTACTCCAGCCGGCCAGTGCCCGTACCACATCCAGCAACGCTGGCAGCGCCTTGACACCCGATACATGCATCAGACCCTTCCAGTTCAGCTGATGCCGGTTCTGCTGGCGAAATTGCGCATCCAGTTTGGCACGCTGCATACGCTCGATATCAAAGCCCTTCAACCAGGGTGAGAACAAAAGCTGCGAAAAATCAGCAGCTGAGAAAGTATACTCTCCGGCCATACTCAACATGTGCAGCAGCTGGCGAACCAGCGGTGTTTCACCAAGACACGCGCCCTTGCCGAGCACCGCCTCCATCGACATCGCCGGATCAAAGCGGGCCTCCGGCATCAGTACATCATTCAGGCTTCGCCGCAACAGGCTTAAGTCCGATACCGAATCACTGGTCAGAACAGCAATTCTCGCCTCGGGTTGCTGCTGCAGCACAGCCTTGATGCGTTCGCTGACATATCGGCATTCCGCCTGTGCATCGCTGCAGGTATAGAAACACGGCGTGGCCGGACTTCTATCCGGGTTCATCAGCATCAAACGACTGCCTGAAGCCTGAAGTCTGCCAAGCAACGTTGCCTGCATGGGTGTAAAGCGGTCAAAGCCATCCAGTATGATGCAGGCGGGAGGCTTGAACCCATCCATATCCTGTAAAAATACCGCTGCACTGTCAGCGGCCAACATACGCCCTTGCCCCTCAAGCCTTTTACGCATGGCGTGGATCCAGCGCAGCAAGGCTTCCGACTCCTCGCTGCCTGCAGTCAAATCATCCGATATCACCTGATATTCCCGCATCAATGCATAGGCAGTCCGCGCATGCTCAGCCAGCCCCCGGACCGAGGCGGCGGTTTGCGGCGCTGTGTGCAGTATGGTTCCCGATATTGAATTGAGATGGGACAGATCATCGTCAATCACCTGTTCCCACAAGCAGTTTTCCTGCAGGCGATTGAGGGCAACCGGTATATCCGCCCGGCTGAATGCAACACGCGACAACCATATCTTCCAGCTATACACCTCAGGTGTGGGAATCACAGTGGACAATGCAGAGGTATCGTTCGCCTGATGCATGGCTGCCCCAACCAGCCGGCGCTTCCAATCACTGGCCAAAGAAGATGAATCGGTCAACAACAAAGCGCCATCGGCCAGCATCTCAGCCACTTCCGCCTCGTCGATGCAGCCACCCAGATGCCCGTCAAAAGATACCGCATCACATTGAGACTTGATTTCGCGACTCATTCGGCTTTCAATATGGGCTGAAGCAAGATTTGAAACCGCACCGTCGGACGAATGCCACAGGAGTCAGTATGAGCAAGGTTAAAATCACCTGTCCCAAATGTAAGGAAAAGTTCACAAGCGAAAAATCTGATCTTTACGAGTGCCCGAAATGCGGAACCAACGTGAGGCCGAAGAATAAGCCCCTGGATATGGATAAAACCCAAACCTTCAAGATTTAAGCCCGCATTTCGCAGAATGTCGGGTTCCTGTTTCAATCCAGGCCGGCTCACTCGGGCTTATTCTGCCAGTGCCCCGGCACAAGCTTGCCATCCTCACTGACATGAGCCGGCACATAATGACGAACCTCGCCGTCCACAGACTGCAGATACATAAAGGCCGACACGGCCACCGCAATTCCCAGACCCGCTGCGAATGCATAAAACCAGCGCGATGCAGTTTTTTTCTCGATAGTCGGCGTGATATCAATCACCTCCGGCGACCCATGATGTTGCCGGCGCTGTTGCAATCTCAAACGCAGTAACAACACGATATTGCGCAGCATGAACATCAGTAGCGCTGGGCCGAAAAAGAACACGATGGCCAGCAGAATATTACGAATCATAGTTTGATTAACTCCCGTAGCTGCCTGGCATAAGCCTCGACATCCGGCTCCCCTCCCTGACGCTGGGCCAGATACACCGTCTCGGCCAGTATCTCGAGCAGCTTATGCAGTGCATCATGCCGGCCAAGGCCCTTGGCGCTGATCAGATGCTCCAGTGCCCGTCCTGCTTCCGGCGGATGCCTGGTGGCCACCTGCTCTTCCAGAGCCAGATGCAATGACAAGTGCAAATACGGATTCATGCCATCATCCACCTGAAAATCGCGTTCAAGAAAAGATTCCATGTCATCGAAAAAGTGGTGGTATTCCGGATGCAGGGCGATCACACGGGCAATCCGGACCTCCAGTGCATTCAGCGGCAGGTTCGCCTGCTCCTTCTGCCACGCATCCCAGAACACCTGTCTGTGCGCCCGCAACTGCTCACGTGATGGTGAATGACCGTCAGTCAATGCGCCTCGCCTCCGCTTTAGTTCACTGATCTGGCTACAAGGCTGACGCACATATAACCGGCCCAGCACATCTGATAACCCATGTGCATCACATCAACACCCGGTGCTTTAATACCGGCAGCTGGCTGCGAACGGATTCGAGTTCACGTATGGACAAATCCGCCGTCACAATGCCCTCGCCTTCTTCCAGCACACCAAGTACTTCTCCCCAAGGGTCAATAATCATCGAATGCCCCCATGTTCTGCGTCCGCCAGGATGTTCACCCCAATGGGTGCTGGCCAGCACATAGCTCTGATTTTCAATGGCCCGAGCCCTCAACAGCGTCTGCCAGTGCGCCCTGCCTGTCGGCACGGTGAATGCGGCAACAACTGCGAGGATATTGCAGTCCTGACCGGCATAGCAGCGATAAAGCTCCGGAAAACGGACATCATAGCAGATACTCAGGCCGATTTTCCAATCCTCTATCTGAATGGCTACAGGTGCCTTTCCCGCCTGCACAAGAGCCGACTCCCGGTATGATTCATGCCCCAGATCAACATCAAACAGATGCATCTTGTCATACAGTCCGAGGCGTTTGCCCTGCCTGTCGAACGCTGCACAACTGTTCCGTATCCTGTCCGCCCGCTCCGATGTCAGGGCTGTGGAACCGCCGATAATGGCCATGCCGAGGCGGGCTGCCTGATCTGACAGAAAAGCCAGCACATGCGACTGCTCCTCCGCTTCGGCAACGGCGAGCTTGTCAGCATCGTCACCCCCCATGAAGGGAAAATTCTCGGGCAGCACAGCCAATGTACTGCCTGCCTCCCGGGCAGCAGTCAACCAGCGCTCAGCCTGCTCCAGATTGGCCGACACATCGGTTCCGGACGACATCTGGATACAGCTGACCCGCATCAGCGCGCCTCGAGAATCAGCATGCTACGGGCATGATCCACCGTAAGCTTGTAGGCACTGAGAAAGCTCATGCCGAGCAGTCCGGTCTGACCATCTCTGGAGATTTTCTGCACTACAGCATTGATGCCCTGCCTTGAAATTTGACTGACATTCATCTCATTCAGGCGAACCATCGGCGCCGTCACCTGGCCGTTGGCGGTCTGCAAGCGCACCTGCCGGACTCCGCTTATACTGATCCCCGCCCGCTCAGCCACTGCCGGAGGAATAACGACAAGACTGGCGCCGGTATCGACAACAAATAGCAAGGAAACCCCGTTTACCGAGCCCTGTACAAGCATCGAACCGTTTATCTGCCGAAAGGGAATCTGCTGCTTCAGTGCATTGACATTAAAGTTGGGATTGCCAATGGAGCTGAAGGTGCCGCTGTTTTTGGTGACCGCGCCGGCCACCTGCTTGTCGGAATAATGCACCCGGCCGCTTTTATCAGTCCATGTATAAATCTCGGCCAAAGCTGCATGGCTGACAAACAGCATGGCCGCTGCTGGCAATGCGGCACAAAACATGGCCATGACACTACGCAAAGCGACCGATACCCTTGATGGTGCCGACATTGGCTGATTCACTCAGCACCGGCACCAGTTTGTTATCCAGCGCGCTCATCAGCGTCATCATGCCCGGTCCGTGACCACCGAGCGGCGAATCGGAATGAATCACCATGCCAATGGTCACCGCGCCACGACGATAGGTACGTCCGTAGATATTGTCATGATCCAGCACAGCCACAAAATCACCAAAGCGCAGCTTGTCCATGGCATGCTCTTTTACGACGGCCTCATCATGGCAAAGGATATCGTAGTCGCCCGTCGTCACCGACAACGCCCCGATACCGGAGCCCATCACGTAGCCGGGGACCACCACATGCACCGGCACTTCGATACAGCCGTCGTCGCGTTCCTTTAACCCCATTGCATCCAGCACGTCCGGGTCAAGATTGTAGATATGCACATCCGGATGATCGACAAGCTTAAGCCCCTGACCATAGGCACGGATCAGAAACTTGTCGTCACAGGTCAGCTTATCGAGTGTCTCATCGGGAAAATCGAGCATTAAATGTTCGACGCCGCCATGATGCCCAAGCACAGTACCCGTCTCACCCTTGGCTGCCCCCGAGATGACCCGTACTTCATTGCCGCAACAGGCCAGAAACTGATAACCGGACTCGGCCTTGCGGTTTTTGTGGCTTAATGTGGATGAGACTCCCGGCTCGATATGCTCACCGGCCCAGCCGAATACCGAGTCGCCGATTTTAACATTGTAGGTAATGCCGCCGGTGGATGGCCATGCAAACAACTCACCGGAAGCACCCACCTCGAAAGGCGCCCACTGATTGGCCGGAGATACGCCCCCCTGCACTGCCGTCATGACTAACTGTTCACGATTGGTTTTCAAACTCATAACAGGTCTCCTAGAAAATCAGATATTGAAACAGACTTCGGCATTACGCGTGGTCTGCCCGGCCAATTCAGCCAATGAAACACCGCGCACCTCGGCAATGCATTCGGCAACATGGCGGACATAGGTCGGTTCGTTGCGTTTGCCGCGATGCGGCATGGGGGCCAGATAAGGCGAATCGGTTTCAAGCAGCAGACGGTCGAGCGGCACCCTGGCCGCCACTGCACGCAGTTCATCGTTACGCTTGAAGGTGACATTGCCGGAGAACGAAATCGACATACCCATGTCCAGCGCCCGACTGGCTGCCTCCCAGCCGGAAGAAAAGCAGTGCATGATACCGCCGCATCCCTGAATACCCTCTTCCTCCAGCACTGTCAGCGTAGCCTCATCGGCATCGCGCATATGCACAATCACAGGCTTGCCCACCCTGCGTGCAGCCCGAATATGGGTGCGAAAACGCTCGGCCTGAATTTCCGCCTCGACATGGTGGCGGAAAAAATCCATGCCGGTTTCCCCAATGGCAACGCATCTGGGATGGTCGGACAGGGCGCACAACTCATCCACCGTAGGTTCGTGCTCCGCCTCATGGTTGGGATGAATGCCGGTTGAAAACCACACGTTTTCCCGCGACTCCACCAACTGTTTGAGCCTGTCGGTCTGCTCCAGCTCCACCGATACAGCTACAATGCGCTCAACACCGGCCTCGGCCATGCGCGTAAACACATCATCCCTGTCCTCATCAAAATGATGGAAGTCGATATGACAATGCGTATCGAACAGGCTGATATCAGCCATGCATAATGGCCTGCAGATGCGACAGTTTCACGTAATCCAGACCCTTCAGGCCATGCGGGTTTTCAAAAACATGGATGGATGGAAAATCCGCTTCACCCAACTCCGACACCACCAGATCAGCGCCGGAAAAATCATGATCGCGGGTGTAGTCATTGATCGTGACAACACATTTCAGCCCCGCAGCAGCAGCTGATTTCCAGCCATTGCCGGAATCTTCCATAGCCAGTGTTTCGTGCGAGGAGACGCCCAGCTGATCCATGGCATAGGTATAGATATCCGGAGCCGGCTTCTTGGCCGGCACGATATCGCCGGCAGCCAGTACCGCAAAGCGATTGAACCACTCGGCTCCCAGCGAATGCTCAATCAGCGCATCCAGAGCTGCAGGCGTAGTAGTCGTTGAAACACCCAGCGTGATGCCTGCCTCATAAGCTTCCTCAAGCAGGCGGCGCACACCCGGACGCAGCGGGATGCGCCCGGCAGCAATCAAATCCTGGTAATGCCGGGTCTTGCTGGCATGCAATTCGGCAATATCCTCAGTGGGCGGAACTTCCAGCTCACGGCGTTCGTGATCAAATCGAATACGCTCCTTGCCGCCGGTTACGGCCAGCAATTCGCCATAGGTCGGCACATCCCAGCGCCGCTCCAGACCTGCCTCCTCAAAGGCCATATTAAAGGCCACGCGATGACCGTCACGCTCGGTATCAGCCAGAGTGCCGTCCACATCCCATAAAATACATTTCAATGCTGCCATCAAGCTACTCCTTGGAAGAATTTACCGGTGCCTTTAATATTCGGGGCATGAGTGAAATACTGACACCGGACCGCGTGCGCAAGCATGAGGTAGAAGCTGATGAACCTCAACTGCAACGTCCACCCATGTTCCGAATCATCATGCTTAATGATGATTATACACCCATGGAATTCGTTGTGGACATCCTCATCAGCCTGTTTCACAAGTCACAGGAAATCGCTGCACAGTTAATGCTACAGGTGCATAAGCAAGGCAGCGCGGTGTGCGGTGTTTACCCGCGCGATATCGCCGAAACCAAGCTGCAGCAGGTTGAAAATGCTAGCCGCAACGAGGGCCATCCGTTAAGATGTGTAATGGAGAAGGATCCCGGCGACTAAGTTTCTAGGATGACTGAAATATGCACCCGGATCGATGGATACCATGATTTCAGCGTATCCGGCACTGATACAGGTCACGGTTTGCAAATGATTTGCAGTCCAGGCTTTGGCGTCATGATTGCGAGATGTTTTGGTGGATATTCAGCATAGGATGGTGACATGGGAATATTGAGTGAAGAACTTGAACAGACCCTGAACGATATCTTCCGCGGTGCGCATGTACGGCGCAATGAGTTTGTAACCGTTGAACATCTTCTGCTTGGTCTGCTCGATAACACCACCGCTCGCCATGTACTGGTCGGCTGCCGCGCCAATGTCGATGCGCTGCGCCAGGATCTCAATTCTTTTATTCAGGAAAATATTGCCGTACTGCCGGAAGATGCCGGCGAAACAACGGCCAGCGTCGGCCTGCAGCGTGTTATCCAGCGCGCAGTCATGCATGTACAGGCTGCCGGCAAGCATGAAGTCACCGGTGCGCATGTCCTGACCGCTATTTTCTCCGAAAAAGATTCCCATGCCGTGTATTACCTGAACCGCATGGGTATTACCCGCCTTGATGTCGTCAGCTTCATCGCCCATGGTGCTCTCCGGGATGAAACAGCCAGCGCCGATTCCAGTGTGGAAGCCCCCGCTATAGAGTCGGAAACCAGACAGACAGGTACTTCGCCGCTGGAGCGTTTCTGTATTAATCTCAGTGAGCGTGCCCGCAGTGGCAAGATTGATCCCCTGATTGGCCGTAGTGAAGAACTCGGACGCTGTATCCATATCCTGTGCCGCAGACGCAAGAACAATCCCCTGCTCGTCGGTGAGGCTGGTGTCGGTAAAACCGCGATTGCCGAAGGGCTTGCTCTGAAGATCGAGCAGGGGGAAGCGCCCGAAGTCATCCACAATGCCACACTGTATGCCCTGGACATGGGTGCCCTGCTTGCCGGCACCAAATACCGCGGTGATTTCGAAGAACGCCTGAAGGCCGTACTGACGGCGCTGCAGAAAGAAGATCACGGCATCCTGTTTATCGATGAAATCCACACCATTATCGGCGCCGGTGCAGCCAGTGGCGGCACAATGGATGCTTCCAACCTGCTCAAGCCGGCACTGGCCAGCGGTGAATTGCGCTGCATGGGAGCGACCACCTACCAGGAATTCCGTAACCTGTTCGAAAAAGACCGTGCGCTGTCGCGCCGATTCCAGAAGGTCGATGTCAATGAGCCGAGCGTGACTGAAACCATTGATATCCTGAAAGGCCTGAAGTCGAGGCTTGAGGCCCATCACAGCGTGCGCTACAGCCAAACCGCTATTGAAAATGCCGCCAGACTCTCGGCCCGCCATCTTGCCGATCGCCATCTTCCCGATTCAGCCATTGATGTACTTGATGAGGCCGGGGCAGCCATGCGGGTACGCCCCAGAGATAAACGCCGCAAACAGATCACCGTGCATGATATTGAAGCCATAGTCGCCTCGATCGCACGCATACCTGCTCAACAGGTCAATGCTTCGGACAAACGCCGTCTGGCTCACCTTGACCGTGACCTGAAACTCTCTGTTTTCGGTCAGGATGAAGCCATCACCCAACTGGCAGCCAGCATCAAGCTTTCCCGGGCTGGCCTTGCTCACCCTGAAAAGCCCATCGGTTCATTTCTGTTTGCCGGACCGACCGGTGTCGGCAAAACCGAGGTAGCCCGTCAACTGGCACGTATTATGGGTGTGGAGCTGATTCGCTTTGATATGTCCGAATACATGGAATCACATACTGTATCGCGCCTGATCGGTGCGCCTCCGGGCTATGTCGGCTTTGATCAGGGCGGCCTGCTCACCGAGGCCGTCAGCAAGAATCCGCATGCCGTCCTGCTGATGGATGAGATCGAAAAGGCGCATCCGGACCTGTTCAATCTGCTGCTGCAGATCATGGATCACGGCACACTGACCGATAATAACGGACGCTCGGCCGATTTTCGCCATGTCGTGCTCATTATGACCAGTAATGCCGGTGCTTTTGAAATGCAGCAGAACACCGTTGGTTTTAATCCACAACCTCGCCAGGGGGAGGACCAGGAAGCAATCAAGCGCATCTTCACGCCTGAATTCCGCAACCGGCTGGACAATACCATCACCTTCGCAGCCCTTGATGAAGATACAATCCTGCATGTCGTGGACAAGTTTATCATTGAGCTGGAGGCACAGTTACAGGACAAGAAGGTCGAGCTGGATATCACCCACGAGGCCAAGGCATGGCTGGCCAGGCACGGCTATGATGCACTGATGGGCGCCAGGCCAATGGCCCGCCTCATTCAGGAGCACATTAAGAAGCCTTTGGCCGATGCCATTCTGTTCGGGGAATTGCAAAAAGGCGGCGTGGCTCTGATCAAGCTGCAAGACGACAAGCTGATCCTAACCTGCCCGGAAGCCGTGCCTGCATGAGCCCAGTCCGAAGCCATATCGTTAACCGATGAAGGGAAAAAAAGCGCCCAAGGACTACACCTCTGATTTCAATACTGCCGACAATGCGAATATGCAGATCAGCATGCAGCCCATCGGCATCGTACACAGTGACTACCGGGAACGCTTTGCAGCCCCCCGCCAGCCGAGCCTGGAAAAACCGCAGCCAGCCACGATTGAACTGAACGGCGGCATGAATTTTGAACAGGCGCTGGCCGACCTGGACGGCTTTTCACATATTTGGGTGTTGTACTGGATGCATCTCAATCAGGGCTGGAATCCAACTGTCATGCCCCCGCGCAGCCCCAGACAGCGACGAGGTCTGTTTGCCACCCGGGCACCCCACCGGCCCAACGGTATCGGCCTTTCCGTTGTATGCCTGAGCTCCATTAAGGGGCGTATTCTTCATATTGAAGGGCACGACATGCTCGATGGAACCCCGGTGCTCGATATAAAACCTTATCTTCCCTATGCCGATGCAGTTCCCAGGGCTACGGCAGGCTGGACGCAGTTCATTGACAGCAAGCCTTCCCGGGTAAGCGCTGATTAATTCGGCGCTGCAAGCAGGCTCAGACAAAATCGCGCTTTTGCCTGAGCAGGCTGATTTTTGCTGGGAACAAATAAATACCACTTTCGAAAATCAGCACTTGAAGTCATCAGCATCGTAGGCGACAATCACACAATGCACTGTCCGGACTGTGGCACCTTCTTCCCCGAAAATCAGGCTTTCTGTCTTTCATGCGGACAGGTGTTGAGTGATGGTAACAAACAGGCCCGCCTTGGCCCCTACCAGCTGCTGGCCCGTATCGGCCAGGGTGGCATGGGCATGGTATACCAGGCCAAAGACCGGAATCTGTGCCGCGATGTAGCCGTCAAGGTGCTGCATCGTCACATGCTCAATGATGACAAACAGACTCAGCGTTTTCGGCGTGAAGCACGTATGCACAGCCAGCTGATGCATGCCAACATCGTCACTCTGCTCGATGTCTACGATGAAGATGAAACGCTGGCACTGGTGATGGAGCTGATTCAGGGCTGCACCCTGAAAGAATACCTTAAAAAATGCGGCATCCCCTCATGGGGCGAGATCGTATATATATCCAATGCCATACTGTCGGCGCTGGAGCTTGCCCATTCGCAGGGCGTCGTACATCGCGACCTGAAGCTTTCCAATGTTTTTCTCGGCGATGACGGCAGCATCAAACTCATGGACTTTGGCCTAGCCAAAACATCCCAGCCCAACGAGGATATTACCGACAGCGGTGCTACTGTCGGCACCTATTATTATATGGCTCCCGAGCAGATTCTCGGCAGTGATATTGATGCACGTACCGACCTGTATGCATTCGGCGTAATGCTGTATCGCATGTGCAGCGGTGAGCTCCCGTTCATGGCAACCGGTGGCGGCGAGTTTGAAATCATGGAAAAACAGGTTCGTCAGACCCCAGTACGGCCTGAAAAACTGAACAAGAAAACCCCCGGGGCTCTTGATGCACTGGTTATGGATCTGATCAGCAAGATACCTGATGACAGGCCTGAGAGCTGTGCCATAGTGATGCAGCGGCTGGCAAAAATCGCCAAACCCATCGCCCCGCGGCTCAAGGGTATGAATTTCTCCGATCTGCATACGGAACTGCTGGCAAACAAAAAATCACCTGCCTCTGCTCATGAGGAGCCCTCAACCACCTCTAAAAGCACTGAGGATGAACTGCCCCAGCACACCTTCCTGTGGGCCTTTCGCAATGCTTCACCTGAAGCGCCTGAAGAGCCTCCTCTGGACCTTCGCTCTCCGCCACCGATTAACCGGGAACATCTGCAACGTTTGAAAACGGGCATCAAATCCATTGCCCCTCTGCCTGACAGCTGGACACGCATTGAGCACATCCTCAATGACCCCGAATCCGCACCCTCTGATCTGGCTCAGGAGATTGAGCACGATTCCATAATTAGTGCCCATATCCTGCAGCTGGCCAATTCGGCCGCTTATGCCATGCCCGGGCAAAAGGTTGAAAATATAGCTATCGGCATTGCTCGTCTGGGCATGGATAATATCCATGACTTCCTGATACAGAAACTGTTACCCGAATTCACCGGTCTGCATCCGGACGATGGCATTATTTCGGTACGTGATGAAATGCGTATTATCGTCTGCCATAGCATGGCCGTGGCTCTGGTGTTCCGGCAATTGTCGGATTACGGTCAGATCGTGGCGCATAAATCAGCCAGCCTGTTCGGCATGATGCACGACATCGGCAAGATGGTAATCCTGCACATGGAAGACGGTGAAAAACTGCAGCAATTGCGCATTGCTATTGCCAACGGCACACCATCATTGAAGGCAGAATGGGATACGCTGGGCTACACCCATATTGATGCTGGCATGATGCTCGCCCTGCACTGGCGCCTGCCGAGGCTTATTCACCGTTTCATCTACTTCCATCATCATCCGGCCTGGCATACACCGGATGTGTGGCCGATAGACATGCAGCCGGCCATCATGCTCAACCATATGGCACATATTACACTGCAATCCTTTGACGATATTGCTGGCCTGAGTGGCGGTATCTGGTCTCCTGATCAGCGCAGTCACCTGTCCAATACCGAAAGCATGCTGCGCCAGCCACTCAAGCTTCCGTTGAAGGATGTGTCACATTATCAGCAAATTCACCAGAACATGGAAAAGCTGGCCTCGATATTCAGCATCCTTTACCCAGACACGACATCCGAGGAAGATTAAAGCCTGGAACCCCTCAAATAACCCTGGTGATAGCCGCAGCATCGGCCGGTGCAATCAATGTTCTGCCGCAACGGGCTGCAGGCGCCCGGTCGCAGGCCCCGAGACAGATATGAAGTTCACAGTCTACGTCCTGTTCATTCAACTCTTGGCATAACTGTCCGGCCCCGTGCGCCATACAAACCGGGCCCTGACACAGGGTAACCGCTCGCGGCCTGGCAGGAGCCGCTGAAAAGGCATCTGCACAGTGGGCCATCAGAGATTCAAGCTCACCCATCTCCATGTTAAAGTGCGCCGCCAGAATCCGCTGCGAACTTTCGGAGACACAGCCGAATTGAGCCTGTATATCCTCCAGGGCCGCAATGACAAATGCCTGTCTACGCGGATAAGACATGCTGCGTACAAAGACCCTGATTGAAGTGCTGTCGCTGGATTCCATGGACGCGAGCGTAACGGATTTTTCTACTTCTTGCGAAGGGTGGAGAATTGCACCGACTTTCGCTAGATTGCGCTTCCTTTTTATTGTCGGGAGGCGGGCAGATCGTGATGTGAATTGCATGGTCCCATGTTCACATACAAATGAGCAAAGCCCTGCCCCGGCGTTTTGATGAATCAGTGAGGTGAAAGAATGAGCCATTTGCGTCTACCCTTGAAACAAGGCCTGTATGACCCCCGGCATGAACATGATGCCTGCGGTGTCGGTTTTGTGGCGCATATCAAAAACCAGAAGAGCCATGATATTGTCGCGAAAGGGCTTGAAATTCTGCTTCGCCTGACTCACCGCGGCGCTGCCGGAGCTGATCCGCGCGAAGGTGATGGTGCAGGCATCCTGCTGCAGATTCCACATGACTTTTTCAAGGCCGTCACCAGCGATCTTGATTTCGAACTGCCCGCCGAAGGCGAATACGGCGTTGGCATGGTGTTCTTCCCCCAGGATAAAACCCACAGAAATGCCTGTGAAGAAATCATTGAGGCAAGCATCCGTGAGAAAGGTCAGGTCTTTCTGGGCTGGCGCGATGTGCCGGTAGATGCAGTCACCGCCGATCTGCCGGAAAGTGTCAGCATATGCGAGCCGGTGATCCGGCAGGTATTTGTCGGCCGCGGTGATGCCGTCACCGATCAGGACGATTTTGAGCGCAAGCTGTTCATCATACGCAAGATCATCAACCGCCGCGTCAATGAACTCGGCTTTGAAGACGAAGCAAAATTCTATATTTCCTCCATGTCCTGCCGCACACTGGTCTACAAGGGCATGTTCCTGTCTCATCAGGTCGCCGCCTATTATGAGGATCTGCGCGATGCCCGTGTAACCTCGGCACTGGCACTGGTACATCAGCGTTTTTCAACCAACACCTTCCCGTCATGGGATCTGGCACATCCGTTCCGCATGGTCGCTCACAACGGTGAAATCAACACCGTACGCGGCAACATCAACTGGATGAATGCACGTCGCCACTCGATGGTTTCTGCACTGCTGGGTGATGACCTGAAGGAATTGTGGCCTGTCATCAATGAAGGCCAGTCCGATACTGCCTGCTTCGATAACGCACTGGAGCTGCTGGTTGCAGGCGGTTATTCGCTTGCCCACGCGGCCATGTTGATGATTCCTGAAGCATGGGCCGGCAATAAACTGATGGATGAACAGCGTCGTGCTTTCTATGAACACCATGCCGCCCTGATGGAGCCGTGGGATGGTCCGGCAGCCGTTGCCTTTACCGATGGCCGCCAGATCGGCGCCACACTGGACCGTAACGGTCTGCGCCCGGCCCGTTACCTTGTCACCGATGACGATCTTGTTGTCATGGCTTCGGAAATGGGTGTTCTGGATATTCCGGAAGAGAAAATCATCAAGAAATGGCGCCTGCAGCCGGGCAAGATGTTCCTTATCGACCTTGAACAGGGGCGCATCATTGATGATGCTGAAATAAAGAATGAACTGGCCAGCGCCAGGCCTTATCAGGAATGGCTGGCCAAAACGCAGATCAAGCTTGAGTCGCTGCCTGAAGAAGTTGCACCGCAAACCCCGGATCATGAAACCATGCGCAATCGCCAGCAGGCCTTCGGCTACACACAGGAAGATCTGAAATTTCTGCTCACGCCCATGGCCGTTTCCGGCCAGGAAGGCACGGGCTCCATGGGCAATGACTCGCCGCTGGCTGTATTATCCAATCGCCCCAAACCGCTGTACAACTATTTCCGTCAACTGTTTGCACAGGTCACCAACCCGCCGATTGATCCGATCCGCGAAGAAATGGTCATGAGTCTGACCTCGATCATTGGTCCGCGTCCGAACCTTCTCGGGCTGGATGAAGTCGAGCCGCAACTGCGTCTTGAAGTGAACCAGCCGGTGCTGAGCAATCAGGATCTGGAAAAGATACGCCATATCGATCAATACACCGATGGCCGCTTCCGCACCATTTCCCTGTCCTCCTGTTATCCAACCGATGAAGGTGCGGCAGGTATGGAGGCCGCCCTGCTGAATTTGTGTCAGCAGGCTGAAAAAGCCGTACGCGAACACTACAACATCATCATCCTGTCCGACCGCGCCATCAGTGCGACCCACATTGCCATCCCTGCGCTTCTGGCCACCAGTGCGGTTCACCATCACCTGATCCGGGAGGGCCTGCGTACGGAAACAGGACTGGTTGTTGAAACCGGTTCTGCCCGCGAAGTACATCATTTTGCCTGTCTGGCCGGTTTTGGTGCTGAAGCGGTCAATCCCTATCTGGCATTCGAGACCCTCTTTGACATGAAACATCGGGGCATGCTGCCGGATGAACTGAGCGAAGAAGATATTATCGAACGTTATGTGAAGGCTGTCGGCAAAGGCCTGTTCAAGGTGATGTCCAAAATGGGCATCTCCACCTATCAGTCCTATTGCGGCGCCCAGATCTATGAGGCCGTTGGCCTGTCATCGAAGCTGGTTGAAAAATATTTCACCGGCACCCCGACCCAGATCGAAGGTTCCGGCATGAGCGAAATCGCCACCGAAGCAGCTCAACGTCATCTGGATGCCTATCGCGGGGTCATGATCTATAAGAACGCCCTGGATGTAGGCGGAGAATATGCTTGGCGTATACGCGGTGACGAGCATACATTGACTCCGGAAGCAATCTCCAAACTCCAGCATGCCGTACGCACCAACAACTACGCCATGTTCAAGGAATTTGCCAGCTTAATTGATGATCAGCAGGGTAAAT
This sequence comes from Zetaproteobacteria bacterium, assembly GCA_021545585.1. Taxonomy (GTDB): domain Bacteria; phylum Pseudomonadota; class Zetaproteobacteria; order Mariprofundales; family Mariprofundaceae; genus JAJRVH01. Next base: position 11,250 of record JAJRTF010000119.1, on the reverse strand, counting down.
TGAAAACCCTGCGCGGCCTGTTTCAATTCAAGCCTGGCGCCTCCATTTCGCTGGATGAAGTCGAACCTGCCACCTCCATCGTCAAGCGTTTTGCAACCGGTGCCATGTCATTCGGCTCCATTTCGCATGAAGCGCATTCAACGCTGGCCATTGCCATGAACCGCCTGGGCGGCAAGTCCAACACCGGTGAAGGCGGCGAAGAACCGGTTCGCTTCAAGCCGATGGAAAACGGCGACTCCATGCGCTCGGCTATCAAGCAGGTCGCATCCGGCCGTTTCGGCGTCACCACCGAATACCTGGCCAATGCCGATCAGATTCAGATCAAGATGGCGCAGGGAGCCAAGCCGGGCGAAGGCGGCCAGCTGCCCGGTCATAAGGTGGATCAGCGCATTGCCCGCGTACGCCATTCGACACCCGGCGTGGGACTGATTTCCCCACCACCCCATCATGATATCTATTCCATTGAGGATCTGGCCCAGCTTATCTTCGACCTGAAGAACACCAATCCGAAAGCTGACATCAGCGTCAAGCTGGTGTCTGAAATCGGCGTCGGAACCGTGGCAGCCGGTGTGGTCAAGGCACATGCCGATCACGTGGTCATTGCCGGCCATGATGGCGGCACAGGGGCTTCCCCGCTGACCTCCATCAAGCATGCCGGCACCTCATGGGAGCTGGGGCTGGCGGAAACGCAGCAAACCCTGGTACTCAACCGTCTGCGTGGGCGTACGGTCGTACAGACCGATGGTCAAATTCGTACCGGCCGCGATGTTGTCATTGCCGCCATGCTCGGAGCTGATGAGGTGGCATTCGGCACCATCGCCCTGATTGCCGAGGGCTGCATCATGATGCGCAAATGCCATCTGAACACCTGCCCGGTCGGTGTCGCAACCCAGGATCCTGAACTGCGCAAGAAATTCGTCGGCAAACCGGAAGATGTGGTCAATTACTTTATGTATGTCGCAGAACAGGCGCGTGAAATTATGGCTGAACTGGGCTTCCGTACATTCGAGGACATGATCGGTCGCGTTGACATGCTGGATACCAACGAAGCCATCAAGCACTGGAAGTCGCAGGGTATCGACCTGTCACCGGTCTTCCATCAGGTGGATCCGCAGGGTACGGCCATTCACCACTGCGAGATACAGGACCATGGTCTGGACAAGCTCATTGATAACAAACTGATCGAGCAGGCTAGGCCGGCGCTGGAAAACAAGACGCCGGTGATGATTGAAACCTCGATCTGCAATGTCGATCGCAGTTTCGGCACCATGCTGTCCGGCGAGGTTGCCAAACGTTTCGGTAACGAAGGTCTGCCGGAAGACACCATCGCCATCAAGGCGAGCGGCACAGCTGGGCAGTCGCTTGGGGCATGGCTTGCCCGCGGCATTACCATTGAGCTTGCCGGCGAAGGCAATGATTACGTCGGCAAGGGTCTGTCCGGCGGCCGCATCGCCATCTTCCCGCCAGAGACTTCGAAGCTGACCGCTGAGCAAAACACCATTGTCGGCAACACGGTGTTGTTCGGCGCCATTGACGGAGAATGTTATTTCCGTGGTGTGGCAGGCGAGCGTTTTGCGGTGCGCAATTCCGGTGCCGTCGCTGTTGTTGAAGGTGTTGGCGATCATGGCTGCGAATATATGACAGGCGGTACAATTGTTGTGCTCGGTGAAACAGGACGCAATTTTGCCGCCGGCATGTCCGGCGGCATTGCTTATGTACTGGATGAATCCAACAGCTTTGAAAGCTGCTGCAATATGGCTCAGGTCTCGCTACAGCCGGTGGCCAGCGAATCAGCCGCTCTGGAGGAGCTTGATCATCAGGGCCCGGATCTGGAGATGCATGGCCGCGTCAACATCAGACATGGCCTGAGTCAGGATGACCAGAAGATTCTGCGCACCCTGATTCAGCGTCACGTTCATTATACCAACTCGAGCGTCGGCAAGAACATTCTAGAAAACTGGGAGGTTTTTCTGCCCAAATTCGTCAAGGTTATGCCGGTCGAATATCACCGTGCCCTGACTGAAATGGAAGCTGAAAACGACGCCAAAGCAAAGGAGCAAGCACATGGGTAAGCCCACCGGATTCAAGGAATTTCCGCGCGAAAACCTGACATATGCGCCGGTTGCCGAGCGTATTTCCCACTTCAATGAATTCTCAGAACTACCCAGGGATATGGCCACGCAGGGTGCCCGCTGTATGGATTGCGGCATTCCCTTTTGCCATAACGGCTGCCCGGTTAATAATATCATTCCGGACTGGAATGATGCGGTATATCGCGGCCAATGGCGTGAGGCGCTGGATGTTCTTCATTCAACCAATAACTTTCCCGAGTTCACCGGTCGTGTCTGCCCTGCCCCATGCGAGGAAGCCTGTACGGTCAATCTCATCGGCGATGCGGTATCGATCAAAAACATCGAACTGTCGATTGTTGAAAAGGGCTGGCAGGAAGAATGGATCAAGCCGCAGATTGCCGCAGAGAAAACAGGCAAGCGCGTCGCCATTGTCGGTTCCGGGCCTGCAGGCATGGCCTGCGCCCAGCAACTGGCCCGTGTCGGTCACGATGTTGTGTTATTTGAAAAGAATGACCGTATCGGCGGCTTGATGCGTTACGGGATTCCAAACTTCAAGTTTGACAAAAAAGTAATTGACCGGCGCATGGCTCAAATGCGCGCCGAGGGTGTGGAATTCCGTGTTAACTCACATGTCGGTGTCAACATTTCCGCCAGGGATCTGGTGAATGATTTTGATGCCGTAGTCATGACAGGCGGCTCTGAAGAACCGCGTGATCTTCCTGTGCCGGGACGTGAACTGGATGGCATTCATTTCGCCGTTGAGTTTCTGACCAAGAATACCAAGCGTGTTCTCGGTGATGACATTCCTGACGATGAATTTATCTCCGCGACGGGCAAACATGTTATTGTCATTGGTGGCGGCGATACCGGCTCCGACTGTATCGGCACATCCAATCGCCATGGCGCCAAGTCAGTGACGCAGCTTGAAATCCTCCCCAAGCCGACCGAGAACCCCGATATCCTGACAACATGGCCGGACTGGCCGATGAAGCTGCGCACTTCAACATCCCAGGAAGAAGGCTGTGAAAGGGATTGGGAAATCTCAACCAAGCGCTTTATTGGCGATAACGATGGCCATGTCAAAGCCATTGAATGCATCCGTGTTGAGTGGAAGCAGGAAGACGGGCAGTGGCAGCTGCATGAAATCGAAGGCAGTGAATTCGAATTACCTGCAGACCTGGTCACGCTGGCCATGGGCTTCACCCACCCTGTCCATGCCGGCATGCTGGAAGAACTGGGCGTCGAAAAGGATGCCCGCGGTAACGTGGCGGCCAATACCGATGATTACGGCACCAGTCTCGACAAGGTGTTTTCAGCCGGTGATATGCGTCGCGGCCAGTCGCTTATCGTATGGGCCATCCGCGAGGGGCGTCAGTGCGCCCGCTCGGTGGATGAATTCCTGATGGGGTCAACAACCCTGCCCCGTTAAGCCGGAGTCATGTTTAAAGGGCTGCTTTGCAGCCCTTTTTTCTCATAAGCGTTTGTCCATAAGACTTCCAACGACCGTACTTTTACTTCAGCCTTGCCTCCCTCATGCAACGCGACAGCCTTTACACCTCAGATATTCACGGCGAGGGCTTTGTCTTTGATGACAAGGTTACGCAGGTCTTTGCCGATATGATCCGCCGTTCCGTACCCGGTTACGGGCAGACCCTGCAAATGGTTGAGCTTCTGGCGCATCAGTATGCACAACCGGAAAGTCGCCTGTACGATCTTGGATGTTCGCTGGGTGCAGCAACGCTGGCGCTGGCCAGAGGAGCCGCCGGGCGACATTGCCGCATCATCGGCCTGGACAATTCCCCGGCCATGGTCGCCCGCTGCCGGGAACTGCTGCAGAATGAAGAAGTAGAAATTAACTGCCGGAATATTCTGCAGGCCGAGTTTGAGAATGCATCGGTGGTGGTTCTCAACTTTGTACTGCAATTTATTCCGCAGGAGAAGCGCGCGGACCTGCTGGCACACATCCGGGGCGCACTGCGGCCCGGCGGTGTGGTCATCCTGTCGGAAAAAATCGCCTTCGATGATCAGGAAGAGAATAATCGCCAAATCGAATTACATGAGGCTTTCAAGCGTGCCAACGGATACTCGGATCTGGAAATCAGTCGCAAGCGCACAGCTCTGGAACATGTGCTTATTCCGGAGACCCTGAGCAGCCACCACCAGCGCTTTCATCAGGCAGGGTTCACCAGCTCGCATACCTGGTTCCAGTGCTTCAACTTCGCATCCATGATCGCCTACGCCTGATGCGGACTCACCACCCGCAGACATTGCATGACTGCCTGGCCGGCTTTGGCCCGGATGAGCGGCATGCAGAGCTTCTTCACCTGATAGATACGGCATGGCACAAAGCCGAACAGCATGGTGATTACGCCCGCTGGAGCGAGGCTCTGGCCCGGTTGCCGGAACGGACCCCCTCCTCGGTTGACCTGGCTTCCGATACAGTGCGTATCGGTCAGCCTGACGAGCTTGATGCTGAGTCCCGTAATCAGATGCTGCAATCCCTGCAGGAACTGCACCCGTGGCGCAAAGGCCCGTTCGACTTTTTCGGCATCAAGATTGATACCGAATGGCGTTCTGACTGGAAATGGAACCGGCTCAAGCATGCCATCACACCGCTTGCTGGCCGGTATGTTCTGGATGTCGGCTGTGGCTCCGGTTACCACTGCTGGCGCATGCTCGGCGCCGGAGCTGCAAAGGTGGTCGGCATTGATCCGACATTACTGTTTACCATGCAGTTTCAGGCCTGCCAGCACTACATTGCTGATGAGCGTGTACAATTCTGGCCCATCGGCATTGATGAGCTGCCTCGACAAATGGGCTGTTTTGACAGCATTTTCTCGATGGGCATCCTGTACCACCGCCGCTCACCGATTGATCATCTTCTGCAACTGAAATCCCTGCTGTGCCCGGGCGGAGAACTGGTGCTGGAAACCCTGGTTGTTGCAGGTGAGGCTGACCGTTGTCTGATCCCGAACGGTCGCTATGCCAAGATGCGCAATGTCTGGTTTATCCCCTCGGTTGCCATGCTGGAGAACTGGATGGGGCGAGCGGGATTCAGGCATATCAAGATCATTGATGTCAGCGTAACAACAATGGATGAACAGCGGCGCACTGACTGGATGCACTTTGAGTCGCTGGCCGATTATCTGGACAGGGGCAATCCGACACTGACGGTCGAGGGGCATCCGGCCCCCATTCGGGCCATTCTGACAGGCAGCATCTAAACCCACCGCAAAAAAATGGCCGAGCATATGCTCGGCCATTTTCGATTGGACACGACCTTCAGCTTTCGCTGTTCGGCAATGCAATGCTCCAGATATGAAAGCCGCCCGTACTTCCCTTGACCTGATGTTTCGCACGCACTTCCTTACTAACCTTACGGTCCGAGTGGAAATACACCCTGCCATCAGCACCGACATTGGCACCCCCGTCGCGTGCCTTATCCATGCTCAGCTGACTGATATTCCGACCCTGAACATCCACAGCCCAGATATCCCAGTTGCTCTTGCCGGGGTGACGCATATCAGCCTGGGCGCGATTGGAAGTGAAGACAATCCACTGTCCATCAGGACTCCAGGCCGGCTGTACGTCAATGCTGCGCTCATCTGTCAACTGAACAAGATCAGAACCATCCAGACGCATCATAAACAAATGCCTGCTGCGACCCGCCTGCATGGAAAACACCACGCGCGTACCATCCGGAGATATGGCCGGGTTAGCGCCGGCACTCAGATCGCTCTCCACACCGTCACGGCTGATACGTACGATATGCGGCTGCATATTCTGGAATTCCCAATTTACAAATGCATCATGCCTGGATGACGCACTTTTCTTGCGGCCGTTGGCAGCAAACAGGCGAACGGCAATTACGCTGCCATCCGAAAGAGCTACAGGTTGCAGCAACTGGCCATTCAGGCGTTGCAAGCGGTGCAGCACGCCCTGTCCATCGACAGGCTTGTCCCACAGACCCAGACCACCCGCACGGGATGACAGGAATGTTACCCGCTCATTGCCATGCCATGCTATCGAATCCAGGGCATGATTGTCATCACTGACAACGTTCACAGGATCGCCATTTTCCAGCAGCCGCCTTGTGACCACAAGGTTCTTGTGTTTGCCTGAGACCACCAGCAGCGACTTGCCATCCGGTGACACCTTCGGATACATCTCGCTTTCACCCGGTTCCAGGGTCAGTAGACGCGCATTATCGGCAGGGGTCTCTACCTTCGCAGTCGTACTCGATTTGCCGGAATGACTTTCCAGCCAGTCGAGAAAACCTTCCGCATGTGCGACCGGCATGGCCAGCAGCAGCACCAGGGTTAAACCCATCATGTTCTTCATCTTCATCTCCCTCTGATTATTTCAGCTTCAGCTGCCAGATATTCCAGCCGGGCTGCGTTTTTGCCTGTGGCTTCTTCATATCACGGTTGGAATGAAAAACGACGGTATGATCATCCAGCCATGCCGGGCCACCATCCGTAGCCTTTGCTGCATTGGTCAGACGCTCAACACGATTACTGCTCATATCCATCAAATAGATCGATGTCCTGAGCACATCGCCCTCGCTGTCGCGGTTGGAGACAAACAGCAGTTTGCTACCATCTGCATTCCAGGCTGGCTCAAACTCACCGTACGGCGTATTGGTCAGCTGGATCAGCTCACCACCCTGCACATCCTGCAGCCAGATATCGTAATTGCCTTGCGTCTCGCGCACGAAAGCGATGCGACGCCCATCCGGTGACACAGCGCCATCAAATGCATTATTGATCATAGTCAACTGACTGGATTTGCGATCAAAAGTAAACAAGACCGGCGGCTTGAACTTATTCCTGTTCCCGGCCTTGGTCGCAGTATAACCCTGTTTGTGACGATAATAATTGTAGTCATACATGCGCCACTGCTGGCCCAGCAGTTCACCGCCGCCCACCTTGGCAAACTCATTAATCAACTGGTTATGCCTGTTATGTTCGAAGGTGGAATCAAAGCACCATACACTGCCATCGCGGGCGGCATTCAAATGCTCTGGAATCAGCCCGCCGCTAAAATTTGCCATATTGCCAACAGCAACATGGCCATCCCCATGCCCTTGCCACATCCATGCGGAAACAGGGCCTATACGGTCACTGACGTAACCCATGGAGCCATCGGATACCGCCACACCGAAGCGAATGGCTTCATTGAGCACCACAGGGGCAATATTACGCTCACCTGACAAAGGTGAACTTCTGGATACGCGGGCAATATTATATTCGTGAACACCTGTTTTTTTGCTGTATACAAGGAAATCACCGGCAACCGAAGGATAAATGGCATCGACATGCTTATCGGCAATCAGTGGCGTCACGGGATACAGTGCATCAGGTACCGCCTGATGTTTTCCCCAACTGGCTGCATTCGTATCGGTTACCAGCATCGGTTGCAGCGATATCAGCACGGCTGCAGACAGAGCAAGTTTTAGTTGGCTTTTCATCAGAAACAACTCCTTTGAATCAGAAATGATGCTTTGCCGACGGCGAAAGCGCGGCGAAAATTGCGGCGCTCATGCTACCGCCAACGTGATCCGGCTCACAAGTTAATATCTTTTCATTCGGCATTTATGGACAAGCAATTTATTGCCCGCAGGTGCACCGGACAGGCGCAGAATAAGGCCTGCTCAGGCGGATAAATAAGGGATGAACTTTAGCCGAAAAGCATATATATTGCGCCACCTCGAATTTGAATATCATACATAGGAGTCGCCACATGGCCCTGAACGTCTATTACGATAAAGACGCTGATCTTTCCATCATCAAATCCAAGAAGGTTGCAATCATCGGGTATGGTTCGCAGGGCCACGCCCACGCGAACAACCTGAAGGATTCAGGCGTGAACGTGACCGTTGCCCTGCGTCCGGGCTCCGCCTCGGCAGCCAAGGCGGAGGGTGCCGGCCTGCCGGTCAGGGGTGTTGCCGATGCGGTTAAGGATGCAGATCTGGTCATGGTTCTGACTCCGGATGAGTTCCAGTCGCAGCTGTACAGCAATGAACTGGCCCCGAACCTGAAACAGGGGGCTACGCTTGCCTTTGCGCACGGCTTTGCCATCCATTACAACCAGATCGTGCCGCGTGCCGACCTGAATGTCATTATGATCGCCCCCAAAGCACCGGGGCATACCGTACGCTCCGAATTTGTGAACGGCGGTGGCATTCCCGATCTGATTGCCATTCATCAGGATGCCACCGGCGATGCCAAGGCGATCGCCCTGTCTTACGCCTCAGCCATCGGTGGCGGCCGTACCGGTATCATCGAAACATCCTTCAAGGATGAAACCGAAACCGACCTGTTCGGCGAGCAGGCTGTGCTGTGCGGTGGCGCGGTTGAACTGGTGAAGGCCGGCTTCGAAACTCTGACCGAGGCAGGTTATGCTCCGGAGATGGCTTACTTCGAATGCCTGCATGAGCTGAAGCTCATCGTGGATCTCATGTACGAAGGCGGCATTGCCAACATGAACTACTCCATCTCCAATAATGCCGAATATGGTGAATACGTAACCGGCCCACGCGTGATCAATGATGAATCCCGCAAAGCCATGCGCGAGTGCCTGCATAACATCCAGACCGGTGAGTACGCCAAGCAGTTTATTCTGGAAGGCGCGACCAACTATCCGTCCATGACGGCCTGCCGGCGCCTGAATGCAGCCCATCCGATTGAAAAGACGGGTGAAAAGCTGCGCGCCATGATGCCGTGGATTAAAAAGATCGTGGATAAATCCAAAAATTAAGCTGTTCATTATGCAGGTCTTAAAGGGAGGTGTTCATCACCTCCCTTTTTTATTCCGTCGTTTCAAGCCGGAGAATTTTCCCATATCTGTTAGGATAGCGCCGTGAAAACCGGAACATCCTTCAACGCTCCCTTACCGAATCCGCCTGAGCTGATGTCATGCCGGATGAAGTCTCTGTCCCCGCCGGCGCCCGAACTTCCCATATCACAGGCGGAGATGGATGCACTGGGCTGGGATCAATGCGATATCATTATTGTCACCGGCGATGCCTATATTGATCATCCCAGTTTCGGCATGGCCGTCATCGGGCGTGTGCTGGAAGCCCAAGGGTTCCGTGTCGGCATTATATCCCAGCCTGACTGGAAGTCGCCTGATGATTTCCATCGACTGGGCAGGCCGAAGCTGTTTTTCGGCGTCACCTCCGGAAATATGGATTCGATGGTGAACCAGTATACCTCCGAGCGCCGCATCCGCTCCGATGATGCTTATACAGCCGGCGGCAAAGCCGGCCAGCGACCGGACCGGGCTGTCACGGTTTATGCCCAGCGCTGCCGCGAAGCATACAAGGGTGTGCCGGTCATCATCGGCAGTATCGAAGCCAGCCTCAGGCGTATTGCGCACTACGATTACTGGTCGGACAAGGTGCGTCGCTCCGTACTGCCCGATTCAAAAGCCGACATGCTTGTTTATGGCAATGCCGAACGCCAGATCGTCGAGATTGCACACAGGCTTGCCGGTGGCGAATCCATCAAGGCCATGACCGACATCCGCGGCACTGCCTTCATGCGTTCGGATATACCCGCCGGCTTCCATGAAATTGATTCGCATGAACTTGATACACCCGGCCAGCTCATCGAACATCCCGATCCGTATGCAATGAAAGCCTCCGATATCGGGACGTGTCAGAATCCGGCAGAACCTCAACCGGTACGCCTGATGATACGCAGCCTGGATACTGAACGAACCGTGATCCGGCTGCCTGCCTTTGAAGATGTGAAGGATAATCCGGTATTGTATGCGCATGCATCACGCCTGATGCATCTGGAAACGAACCCGGGCAATGCGCGGGCGCTGGTTCAAAGGCATGGCAAGCGCGATGTATGGCTCAATCCGCCGGCCATACCGCTGACAACAGCCGAGATGGATCATATCTTCGGCCTGCCCTACTCGCGCTGTCCGCATTCGTCCTATGGCAATGCCCGTATCCCGGCCTATGACATGATCAAGCATTCGGTAAATATCATGCGTGGCTGTTTCGGCGGCTGTAGCTTTTGTTCAATTACCGAGCATGAAGGGCGCATTATCCAGAATCGCTCTGAAGACTCGATCATCCATGAGATTGAGAAGATCCGCGATAAAACACCCGGTTTTACCGGCACCATTTCCGATCTCGGCGGCCCGACAGCGAACATGTACCGGCTGGCCTGTAAGTCGAAGGCTATCGAAGCAGCCTGCCGCAAACCCTCCTGTGTTTACCCGGATGTGTGCAGCAATCTGAACACCGATCATACGCCGTTGATTCATCTGTATCGTCGCGCACGCCGAATCAGAGGCATCAAGAAAATCCTTATTGCCTCCGGCCTGCGCTATGATCTGGCTGTCAAATCACCCGAATATATCGAGGAACTGGTCACGCACCATGTTGGTGGTTATTTGAAGATTGCACCGGAACATACTGAGGACGGTCCACTATCCATGATGATGAAGCCGGGAGTCGGAAGCTTTAACCGCTTCAGGGAACTGTTCGACTTTTACTCGAAAAAGGCAGGCAAGAAACAGTATCTTATCCCCTACTTCATCGCCGCCCATCCCGGCACCACCGACGAGGACATGCTCAATCTTGCCCTGTGGCTGAAAGCCAATGATTTCCGCCCGGATCAGGTGCAGGCCTTCCTGCCATCACCCATGGCCACAGCATCGGCCATGTATCACTCCGGACGCAATCCCCTGCGTAAAATCCGATCCAGATCCGAGGCTGTTTTCACAGCTTATCGCAAAAAACAGCGTGATCTGCACAAGGCATTTCTCCGCTATCATGATAAAACGAACTGGCCGATGCTCCGCGATGCCCTGAAACGCATGGGGCGCTCGGATTTAATCGGCCACGGACCCCGTTGCCTGGTCCCCGCCGGACACAGCCGCTTTTCTGCTGCCGGCGGACGTCATGTGAAGAAAAAGATGTCGCATCGGCGTTATCACAAGAAATAACAGGTGATGCTTTGAAGCCAAACCGATGCAGGCGTTTTGCGCTAACGACAGAGTGCTATATATTTTGCCCATTGCCTGTGGAGAGAGGTGGACCCCATTGATGGGACAGTTTGGTCGGCCATTTAAGGTGTGCTCCTCACTGTTTATTATCCATCATCATGCGGCCTTCAGGGCCGCCGCTGTGCCGAAGTATAGCTCGGCGGGTGTCTTT
>JAJRTF010000118.1 GCA_021545585.1 Zetaproteobacteria bacterium | reverse complement strand
TGATCCACACTATATGGACTTCTATGCTGAAAACACTGTGGCTCGATTTCCTGTAATGCTTCCCCATGTATCAACTATATCATGCTGAAGCCTTCGCCTGAAGGCGAGGGTTTTAACCCAACCCGGACGTGTGACAATAAAACGACAGTACTGATAATTTTTAAAAATATTCCCATTGCTATGACATTGAATAGCGCTGTCGCTGATATTGCCATGCAGCCAATCAGAACACTTATATTCACTATTTCATATAGATGATTTTTCATATTTGCATATAACTTAGTAATAAGACCACTTGCTTTTCCATCTACTGATCCTCCTGCATGTGCCCTTGCTTTCCCTATTGTCGAATATTAAGCTCTAAATAAGAAGTGTAGGAGATACTTTGGCTTCATATCAGAATAAGGTCAATCAGGATCTATATCTCACCGGTTCGCTCGGAAAGAACCTGTGTATTTGTGGGATTAAGTCGGTTTTGATGGCACACCTTGGCGATGTGATTAGCCCGCCGGATATCCTGTGAAGGATCAGATCAGAGCTGTCGCGAAGGAGCACGGATTCGATCTGTGTCATTTCACCCGTCCGCAGATTGCCGACAGATTCATCGCATACCTGGATCAGTGGCTGGCCTCGGGGTTCCATGCCGATATGGACTGGATGGGAGAGTCCGAGCGGGTAGGGCGGCGCAAAAACCCGCAGGCCATGCTTGATGGCGTGAAATCGGTCATCTGTGTGGGCATGCGCTATACGCCGCCGGCCTATACCCTGGAGCAGGCTGAATGCGCTGCGGACCGGGGCGTGATTTCCGCCTATGCGCATGGCAATGATTATCATGAGGTGATGAAGAAACGCCTGAAGGCGCTGGCCCGTGACCTAGATACGCTGCTCGGCCCGCATCAGCAGCGCATCTATGTGGATACCGCGCCCGTACTGGAGCATGCACTGGCGGAATCGGCAGGGATTGGCTGGCAGGGTAAACATTCGCTGACGCTGAACCGGGAACTCGGCTCACATTTTTTGCTCGGCGAGTTGTTCACCACGGCCGATTTTGAACCGGATGAGCCGGCCGACTTTCATTGCGGCTCATGTACTGCCTGTATGGATATCTGTCCGACCCGGGCGATTGTGGCGCCGTTCACGGTTGATGCGAATCTGTGTATTTCCTACCTGAGCATCGAATTCAAAGGCTTTATTGCGCGGGACCTGCGGCCACTGATGGGCAATCGTATCTATGGCTGCGATGACTGCCAGATGATCTGCCCGTGGAATCGTCATGCGACAACACCTGATCCCGATCTCCTGACGCCAAGAAGGGAGAATATTCTCCCCGAACTTGCTAGCCTGCTGCAACTGGATGAAGTGGGTTTTCGGACCCGCTTTGCCAAAAGTCCGGTCAAACGCACGGGCAGGGCGGCTCTGCAGCGCAATATCTGCATTGCCATGGGCAACTCCGGTGATGCCAGTTTTGTACCGCTGCTCATGGATGCGCTGAAGCATGATGCAGCGCTGGTACGCGGGCATGCGGCATGGGCGCTGAGCCGGCTTACAACAGTCGCCGGACATGCAGCTGTTTTATCGGCGCTGGATACAGCGATGGCAGCCGAAACGGATGAACGGGCGCTTGAAGAAATGAATTTAACTATTCAAAATATAAGGATAAAACCATGACAACTCCCAAGGCGTTTATTTTTGATCTGGACGGCACGCTGGTTGATGCACTGCCTGACATCCAGGCCAATGCGAATCGGGCGCTGAAATCGCTGGGATATGATTTTCAGCTCAGCCTTGATGAAACTCGCCCGCATGTTGGCGGCGGGGCGCAGAAGCTGGCTTCCAATGTGCTGAAAAAACCGATGGATGATCCGGATACAATGGCCCTGTACCATGCCTTTGCCGACATCTACGAAAAGCATCCGGCCGACTTCAGTAAACCCTTCCCTGGTGTCATGGATGTTCTCAATGAACTTAAAACGCGCGGCATTCCGATGTCTTGCGTTACTGCCAAACCGGCCAAGGCGCGCATCAAGGTGCTCGATGCCCTCGGCCTGACCGATTATCTGGCGCTGGCACTTTCGCCAGAGGATGGCTTTGCCAAGAAACCCGCACCGGACATGCTGGTCGAATGCTGTCGCGTGATGGATGTGGATGCCGCTGATACGGTTATGGTCGGCGATACGCGCTTCGACATTGAGGCCGGCTTTAATACCGAATGCCTGAAGGTGTGCTATTGCGAGCATGGCTATCAGGATTTACCTGATGAATTCGAAGGTAAGGTAGTGAGATTAAATAACTTTAACGAGCTTCTGGCCTTGCTTGATGACTGAGGTTCTGAGCGGTATCTACGGTATTTTACCGGATGGACTGGATACCGATGACATGCTGAGGCGGGCCGAACAGGCCATGCAGGGCGGACTTCGTATCCTGCAATTGCGCGACAAGAAACTGGGCTTTAAAAAGACCCTCCAGCGTGCTCATGCCTTGCGCGAACTGACGGCCAGCTATGAAGCCAGACTGATCATCAATGATTCGATACAGATCGCGGTCGAGGTGCAAGCCGACGGTGTCCATCTTGGACGCGAGGATGAAGCCATGCATCTGCCACAGCTACGTCAGGACGTCGGTGATGAGCTGCTGATCGGCATTACCTGCCGAGCCGATGCAAGCTTTGCCAAATTTGTACTGGATAGCGGCGCCGATTATGTGTCATTCGGCGCTGTATGGAGCACGCATTCAAAGCCGGAAGTGCCTGTCATCGGGCTGGCGCGCCTGAGCAAGGCGCGCCAGATGTTCCCCGGGGCCAATATATGCGCCATCGGCGGCATTAACCGGCAACGATTGCCTGAAGTCAAGGCTGCCGGGGCTGATTGCGCCGCAGTGATTTCCGGACTGTTCACAGCCGACGATATCAAGGAGGAGGCAAGGGCCATGATCGAAGCATGGGCGCAGGTATGAAGCCCGTCTGCCTGAGTATCGGGGGCTCCGATTCCTGCGCCGGTGCCGGCATACAGGCCGATCTGCGCGTATTCGAAGGACTGGGAAGCAGGGGCTGCTCGGCGATTAGCGCGCTTACGGCCCAGAACCCCCAGAAAATCACGCATATCGAGCCGGCCTCTCTGGTACACCTTGATATGGAGATGCAGGCCATATTCGATTACTACGATGTAGCCGCTGTTAAAACCGGCATGCTGGTGGATGCCGGACATGTGGCCGTCGTGGCAGCCTCCCTGCAACAGAATCATGCCGGCAGGGCATTGGTACTGGATCCGGTGATGTTTGCCAGCTCCGGAACCGAGCTTCTTGATGCAGGCGGTCGCAATGCACTGGCTCATGCACTCATCCCGCTGGCCACGTTGCTGACCCCCAATTACGAAGAGGCTGCTTACTGGCTGAATCGTCCGGTGGGTGATGCAAGGGAAGATGCTCTGACACTGGCGGAACAATTCAACACGGCGGTAGTGCTCAAGGGCGGACACGGGGAAGGGGACAGGCTGAGCGATGTGTTTGCAGCCCCCGATGGCACGGTGAAAGCATTTGATCACCCACGTAAGCCTTGGGATGACAATCAGCGGCACGGAACAGGCTGTCGCCTTGCCGCAGCCATTACAGCGCACCTTGCATCAGGTCAGGAATTGCTCAAGGCTGTTGGAAAAGGTATTGTCAGCGCACAAAAAGCCACATAACGTTACCCACGCTATTAACGTCAGATCACGACAAATATCCGCATAAGGGCAGCATCAGCAACTATGGCACGACAGAGATATTGCATTACCGTATCCGATCACTGGTTTGCCAGGCGCTGGATTGAGAAGAAGCTCACCAATCCCCTGTGGCTGGGGGAACAGCAAACCTATCAGGCCCAGCAGGCTTTTGAGCAACTGGATGACCGGGTCGAATCATTGCAGGCATGGTGTGAATACTGGTTGGGCAGCAATGAATGGAAACAGATGAAGAATGCCATCCGCGCCTCACGCCTCAGAGCCCGCGAGCATGAGATCAAAAGCGTTACCCTGTCACGTAATGCATGGGCCATACTGGATTTCTGGGCTGAAAAGGATGGCTGTACACTATCCAAGGTTATCGAAAACCGGCTCGGTTAACGCCTATCAGTGGGCTGTTACATTGCCCGGCATGGCGATCGGATTGGTCGGCTTGATTTCACCGAATACCGACTCATAACGTGCCAGGTTCTCCTGCAGGGCTGCAACGATACGTTTTGCATGCGAAGGTGATACCAGTACGCGGGCATTGACCACACCGGCCGGAGCTGTAGCCAGGATAAAATCGAGTACAAACTCTTCCTGGGTATGGGTCACCAGCATCTGGTTAGCATACACGCCGCGCTGTACCTCGGGTGGCATCTGAATCTGCAGTTCCTGATTCTGTCCGTTCTGATCATTCCGGTCGGGGGTGTTGTTATCCATGAGGGTATCCTTTGCAGTGATTTTCTGTGAATCTATGTAAAGCAGGGGGCTAACGCACGTTTTCGCCCCCCATATCACTCACCGAGTGATGCTTTCGCCTCCTGATAGAGCTCTTCAAGTTCATCCAGAGGCGTTGAGCTCATATCAAGCTCTCTGGAGGCTGCCAGGGCCTCCATGGCACGAAAACGGTTGCCAAACTTGCGGTTGGTATGCATCAGGCTCAATTCTGCATCCAGATCAAGCTTGCGAGCCAGATTGGCCAAAGTAAACAGCACATCGCCAAACTCATCTTCTATACGCTGCCTGTCAGCTCCATTGCGAACCTCGACCTCTAGTTCATCCAGTTCCTCGCGCATTTTAAGCATGACATCAGAGACCTGATGCCAGTCGAAACCGACACGTGCGGCGCGTTGCTGCTGTTTCTGAGCGTATTGAAGGGCCGGCAGGGGCGGAATGCCATCCATCAAGCTTTGTCTGTCCTTATGCTCGACGTCCTTAAGCTCATTCCATTGTCGGGAGATATCCTCGCTGGCTGTCTGCGCAAACACATGCGGGTGGCGATAGATCATTTTCTCGATCAGGGTGTCAATCACATCGCCGAGATCAAAGGCATCTGCTTCGTTGGCCAGACATGCGTAGAAGGCCACCTGCAATAGCAGGTCTCCGAGTTCAGTCTTCAACGGCTGCCAGTCGCCCGTCGCATCAGCGATATCAATGGCTTCAAGTACTTCGTGCGTTTCTTCGAGTGTATAGCGACGCAGGGAGGTGATGGTCTGCTCAGCATCCCACGGACACTCTTTACGTAACACTTTCATTAAAGCCTGTAACTTATCGTAATAATGTTTATTTATGTGTATTCGATCTGGCATGAGTGATTTTTATAACTTTACATAATATTCATTATGCGACGTTGTATGGAAATATATAATAACGCCGCACAGCACAGGAATCAGCTGCCTTCAGCCCGGCGCATGCCGAGCGCCCTGAGCGCATTGGCAAAGCCCTCTTCCTCGTAGGCAATCTCGGAAACGACCTCAATCGGCAAGGTAATCGTTTCAACATCCTCATCGGCAATGACCGTGGCAACCGGCAGACTCATGCCTGATGTGGAAATCTCCCCGAGGATAGAGTCAGGTTTAAGCGTTCCGATATGACCGGCACCCTGGGACTCAATACGTACAGCCCCGCTGACCAGCAAAAATAATCGATCATTAAATTCACCTTCCTGGATCAGCGCCTCGCCGGGTTTATAGTGCCGGGCTTCGGCAACAGCCGATAAAGTCGCCATGGATTGTTCTGAAAGGGATTGAAACAGGCTATGGGAAGTTAGGCGCTCACTCATTGTTGCCTCCTGATACTCCACCACTACTTTAGATGAGATACAATGCCCTGTCCACGAAAAACGGGCTGCAATGCAGCCCATTTGATAACTATGAAAGCTGAGTAGTGGTACTCCCAAGGGGACTCGAACCCCTGTTTCCGGCGTGAGAGGCCAGCGTCCTAACCGCTAGACGATGGGAGCCTGAATTTCAGGAGGGCGATTTGTACTGTCATCCGGCCCATCCGTCAATGCTCCAATCAGAGCCTGGAAGGTATTGATCAACTCACTGCCATTTAATTGCTGCTTTACCAGATAGGCATCAGCCCCCGCTTCAATGGCCCGCATGCGATCTTCAGGGCTTTCACGGGTAGAGATCACCAGTATCGGCAAATCCTCGTATTTGGGTTCGTTGCGCAACTGCCTTGTAAGCCCAAAGCCATCCAGACGCGGCATCTCAAGGTCGGTCACCAGAATATCGTAATCGCCCAGATGCATCTTTTCCCGAGCATCTATGCCATCAATCGCCCCTTCCACCGTAAAGCCAAGACTTTCGATCATGGCGGTTTCAACCTTGCGGGCGATAATGGAGTCATCGACCAGCAGTACACGCAGATTAGCCGCTCGCATTTCTGTCGGTACATCGGCCTGATCCACCATATCGAGATCCATCGGAGCCGTACGTCCCATTTCCTTGATGCCATATGGCTCAATCAGAATCAGCACAGAACCGTCCACGTTGACGGTATTGCCCATCATGCCAACGGTTTGATAACGTTTCAGATACGGATCCAGACTTCGTACAATCACTTCATGCTCTTCGAACAACTCATCCACCAGGATGCCTACGTAGCCCTCAATATGCTCGGCAATCACCACATATGGTATTGTTGTTGCCTGCATTTCATGCCCGGACTCCAGCAGTGATTCTCGCAGATCCACCAATGGCACCATATGCTTGCCATAGCGGATAAAATCCTTATTACCAGCGCCACGTTCGATGCTTTGTTTATGTAATGGGACAACCTGCTCGATCATATGCGTTAACAGGCCCAGACGCTGATCACCTATCCTGAACTGTAGCGCCTGCTGCACCGCAATACTGACCGGTAGAATCAGCACGAACCGCGTCCCTTTGCCCGGTTTTGAATAAATACGAATGGAGCCGGTCAGTTTGCGTACAGTATCCTGAACCACATTCATACCGATACCGCGTCCGGACACATCATCCACTTTATCGCGTGTCGAGAAACCCGGACGGAAAATAAGCTCCAGTATTTCTGCCGTATCCATTTCCGCAGCTTCGACCTCTGTGGTAACCCCGCGGCTCACGGCAGCCTCGCGAATTATATCCGCATCGAGCCCCTGTCCGTCATCAATAATTTCGATGACAATTTCACTACCATTCTGCTTGGCAAGGATGGTGACCTGCCCTTCTTCCGGCTTACCCTTCTCCCGGCGCACCTCCGGAGCCTCGATACCATGTGACACAGCGTTATTGAGCAGATGCACCAATGGTTCGACCAGCGCCTCGGCCACAGCCCGGTCCATTTCAACGGATTCTCCACTCACCATCAAATGCACTTTCTTGCCGCAACGCACGGCGATATCGCGCACCGAGCGCGGGAAGGTCGAAAAGATACTGCTCAGCGGGCGCAACATCAGCCCCAGAACCTGATCACGCATATCATCGAGCATGATATGTGTGCGTATTTGATTGTGACGTAATTCCTGGGAGAAATTGCGTGCCACGCGTAATTGCCTGTCCATGTGTTCCTGTATGTTATTGACTGCATGCTGGCGCTGTTCTTCGTTCCAGTCAGAAAGATGGGTAGTGAGCTCCTGCCAATCACGGCGTAAACCGCGCATACCCTGAAATATACCGGCAAATGCCTGCTCGCTGGTTTCCCCAAGCGCCTTTTCCGTACTTAATTCAATCACCTGATTGGATAGTTGGTTAAGCCGCGCTGCATCAACACGTAAAAACTGCCCGGATGAACTGCGTTGAGCGGTACCCTTCATTTCCACCTGAGAAACATCAGGTCGGAAGTTGTCAGGGTCATCGAGCAGAGCCCCTTCCTGAGCGATCATGCCCGCTGTTTCAATATCACCAAGGCTTTCAGTGAATGCCTTGGCAGCGGTATCGTCCTGTAAGTCCGAAGCTTCATCCATCACTTCCAAGCCACCTGTTTCAACGGCGGCAGGCGAAGCACTGGCCATTTCTTCGGCCTGCAGATGCTCATCCCTCCAGCTTTGCGCTTCTTCAGCCCCGATCATGGGGGTGGCTTCGACATCATCGGCGGCCATGGTTTCAGTTGATTCCGGAAGACCATCATCTTCCAGCAGCACCGCCTCGGAAGTTTCTGCTTCGCCGGCCTTGAGCTGTTCAAAATGTGCACGCATGGGAGGGACATCGAGGCGGAAGTCATTGTCGGGATCCTGCAACCGCGTTTCCAGCTGATCATGCAGGTCGAAAAGGAACTGGATCATGGCTGCGCTGCGCGCATCGGGGGTATTGATCAGATACTCCATCGCATCTTCAAACAGGTGGCCTATATCGCCAATGTCCTGCACGCCGAGCATCAGTGCGGAGCCCTTGATGGTGTGCGCATCCCGGCGCAGCGCAACCATGCCTTCATCATCCAGTGTGCCCGCCTCGAAACGGACCAGACTATGATTGATGGAGGCCAATCGTTCCCTGGCCTCATCAAAGAATGAGGCTAGGAATTGACTGAGATCAAAACCTGACATGTGAAGTGCGTCTTAAACCAGACGCTGCAGATCGTCAGCAGCCGCTGTCAGCTGATAAGACGCCTCACGCGAGGCCTGCATCTGTTTGGCTGAATCATGCAGCAGATCGGAAATCTGTTTCATGGCCCGCAGGAAATCCTGATTACTTTCATTCTGCCTGCCTGTGGCCTTGGCAATGGTATGCACGGCCTGACTGGTCTTGTCGGACATCGTCTGCATCCGCCGCAACACTTCGCCGGCACGCTGTGCAATATCCACACCCTTATCCACTTCAGTCAGTCCTTCACGGGTCACCTCAACGGAATCCTGAGTGGAACTATGCACATCGTTGACGATGGCTTGAATTTCTTCGGTAAATTCACGGGTACGGTCAGCCAGACGGCGCACCTCACTGGCCACCACGGCAAAGCGTTTGCCGAATTCGCCTGCCGCCGCCGACTCAATGGAAGCATTCAACGCCAGCAAATGCGTTTCATCGGCAATTTCCTGCACGGCATCAATGGATTCAAGAATTTGCTCGGCCTTTTTCCCGGCAAAGGTAACCTTTTCCGCGATGGTGTTCACTTCGCTACGGATCGTCCCCATGGAAGCGATCGCATCGTCCACAGCTTGCACACCTTCTCCTGCAGAGGATGCTGTTGCCCCGGCGATTTTCTCCACGCTGAGCGAGGTGGCGGCGATTTTACGTGCTGAATCGGAAATGTGTTCCAGTTCATTGGCGATCTGTTCCACCGATTTTGCCTGAGTATCGGCAGCCGCTGCCTGCTGCTCAACCGAATTCATAATATCGCCGGCAGCATGTGCCACATTGTTGGCCACGCCCGAGATTGTACTTGTGATTTTCTTGACGAAGGCGCGGTTAAACCAGGTCAGCAGAAGAATAATGAAAACGATAATTGCCAGAATGATATAGGACTGTTTATCAATCTGTGCCTGACGCAGCTCGGAAGCGTGCTTCAGGGCTCCCGTAAGGTTGCTGGTCACGCCTTCCAGCTTCTGCTGTGCCACGAATACCAGATTTTGCGCCACAACCGCGACATTGCCGGCCTGACCAAAGGGAATCTTTTCACTTACAATATCATCGGCAATACTCGTTACCTCACGCATCAGGCCAAACACCTGCCCCAGCACCTTCTTGTTTGCCGTCGTCATACTGCCCAGCGATTCAATTTCACTATACAGGACCTGGAATTCCTGCTCGGCCTTTTTCAGCTTGGATACATCCTCCTTATTCTGGGTAAGGGTAAAATCGTTTAGCGGCAAGAGCACATTCGACAGCGAAGCCTTGAATTGCTCCAGTCGAACCTGATCGGTATATAGCTTGCCCAGTGCCGCCATATTTTCCTTAGCCTGTTGAAAGGCCACGAAGACCGTTGCAATCAACACCGCAAACAGCACCAGCGACAGCAGGAAGTTTCTATTCGCCTGTTGGCTAAGCGTCGCCTGTGCTTTCTTCGATGATGTGATCGCCTCTTCTGTGGTGGTTGTCATATATCTCCCCTTTACCCGTGTCCTGTGTGTGTGATATTGAATGCAGCCTATGTGTTTATCAAGGAACTCTTTGGATGCCAGAAGTAATACGCTCCCGGACCTCCCCTTTTCAACTACTGAAACAGGCCGGCGTGATTGAATATATCGTAACGCTTATCATCGATCTGCATGCTGCCGCAGCTTGGCTCACTGGCATCGACGTGGCTTGCCTCCGGAATCTGGTCACTGTTAACCCTGTACAGCGCCAGCACTTTATCCACCCAGATGCCAACATGCATTTTTGCATGCCGGAGCAGCAGAAATCGCGTATGCGTTGTAGAGACCGCAGAAATCGCGGGTAAATCCATCACTTTGCTGGCATCAATCATGCAGACAATCTGACCACGCACATTGGCCAGACCCAGCATATGCTCAGGCCCCATCGGCACCTGGGTCACCGGCATAGGACGGATAATTTCACTCACATCCGATGCTCGAATCAGCAGCTCCCTGCCGCCGATATCAATCAGTAAGACATCTTCCTGCTCGACCCCGAGCAGGGACTGTACGGACTGATCGGCGGACTCAGTGTCTCCAGTTTCGATATCACCAGTGTGATCGTCTGCCATCGATTACTCCCCCTGCATGGCCTGGCGTATGCGCGCATACATGGCCAGCGTTTTTTTGATTCTTGCCTGAAGCTTCAGCGGCTCAACCGGTTTGCCGATATAGTCATCAGCCCCAACCTCCAAACCAAACACTTCATCCTTTTCATCCCTTTTCGAGGTCAGCAGAACAATCGGCGTATCATTGAACTGCGGTTGTTCGCGCATGGCGCGCACCAGTTCCGGACCGGTCATTTCCGGCATATCACAATCAGCCACAACCAGGCTCGGATGTATACGTTGTACCATGTCCCATGCTTCACGGCCATCAGCCGCCTCTGCCGTGGCATAACCATCCGATTCCAGCACGAACTTGACAAGATTACGAACACTGCTCGAATCATCCACCACCAGAATTAATGGCTTGTCGCCGGCCTTGGCCTCGCTGGATGTTTTCCCCTCACCCTGCTGGCTGTCATGCGATACCTGCCGGGTGGCCGTATCTTGTTGCCCGGGGGTTTCGGCAGGCCTGCCTGCCTGCCTGATTTTTTCCTGAGTCTTGTCAAGGATTTGAATCACTACCTTTTCGCCATGCGCTTCCATCTGGGTGGATACGCACATTTCGTAGCGCTTGTTCCACAATTTGATATGCGTACGCCCTTCCTGAGGCGAGTTCATATCGGCGAGATCAAGTCGGGACATCATCTTGAAGCGTATTGCAACCGGCTGATGCGCCTTGGTCGGAAACTTCAGGCTGGGATGCAGCTTTCCGTCAACGCGAAGACTGACAATACTCTGCTGTTTGCCCGGCTCAATGCGGATGTCCGGACTGCCGACCTTCATGGCCTGAATAATGATACCGTTAACCAGACGAACAATGGATGGCTCCTCGGCACTTCGCCTGAGATCTTCGACATTGATCTCGCTGTTCTCTGTAGTGCTGGAAGGTGATCCCTGTTCATGCTTATGCGAATGATCCAGCGCCTGTCTGGCTGTATCTGCAGCCGTATGCTGATAAACCTCATGTATCTTGCTGGCAATCAGGTCAGGGCGGGCAAAAATCGGCTTGATACGCTTGCCAAGTTTGTGGTGCAGCGTATCAAGCATATTAAAATCAACAGGGTTATCGGTCGCAATAATCAGATCCTTGCCCTGTATATCCAGAGGTAAAAAGGCAAAATCCAGACAGAGTTGTTCCGGGCAAAGTTCAATCGCTTCTTCATTAACGGCGAATGAGCGGATATCGAGATAGGGAACCTTATAGCTTCTGGCCAGAGCAATAAGCACGGCCTCCCCATCCACGCCACTCATATCAAGCAAAGCCTGCAGTGTACCGCTCTTCTTGCCGGTATCACTGTGCATGGCCTCGGTGAGCTGGTCCTTGTTTACCAGCCCTTCCGCCATTAATTCCCGCTGTTGCTTTAGCAGCATGTTCCCTGCATGAAAGCCTCCTTCCGCGCCCCTCATCGGACATCTAAAGGTTATGCAATCGGACGCCTGCGTGCAACTGCATTGTTTTTGTGTATGTCTATGACACACCCTCGTCCATCATCTGCTTTACCTGAAGCCCTGCTTCGCTAACATCGCTGCAATGTCATCTGCCCATACGTTAAAAGCATCAACCCCCCTTCTCCCGTCAAGATATATCATATTGATTTCCCTGTGCTTTATGCTTGCCAGCTGCGTTCAGGGGCGGGATCTGGCAACGATTGATGCAGACTATGCAGCTGCTGCCATGCCGGAGGTTGAGGCGCCCATCACCGGGCAAGTACTGCCGATCCTCGAGCCTCACGAACCCGAGCCGCTGCTGCAGGGGCTGAATACGGAAGATATCGCCATTTCTCAAGCCATGGCCAAACGTGATTATCTGCGCCACTGGCCCGTAGTGGCACAGCGCTCGCGCTATGTGCGACACCGGCTGACCGAATCCATCCGCAAACTTAATGCTCCGCTTAGCCTGCAAACCATCCCGGTGGTGGAATCAGGCTACAATCCCTATGCGCTTTCGCATGCCGGAGCCATGGGGTTATGGCAATTGATGCCGCGCACTGCACATGGACTGGGCATTCGCCCCAGCCATCTGCGTGACGGCCGCCGCAGTGTTGAACAGGCCACCGAGGCGGCTGTACGTTATCTGCTTGATATGCATCAGCGTTTCAACAGCTGGCCGCTGGCTATAGCGGCCTACCATATGGGGCCTTATGGCTTGGCCAGACGACTTAAAAAGACGCCATGGCAGCCGAGTGATGGGCTGGATGCCTTGCCTGCACCGGCTATTACCAGAGCTTATGTCAAACATGTTATTGGCTTGGCCGCACTGCTGAAAATGGACAATATAAGCTTCCCTGAACCCTATGCGACCGCTGAGCTGCAGCTCAATCCGCCTGTAGATATCGCCCAGCTTGGTCTGGCCTGCGGTATGGAAAAAAATCATATCTTCTTTTTTAACCCCGGCCTGAATCAGGCCCAGTACCTGACCCATGCCGTTACGATTCATGTGCCGGCAGACCGATTGGCCAGCATCAATCAACAGCTTGAGTTACTTGGCCCGCTTTATGTGCAAATATCCGTTCAGGAAGGTGATTCGCTATGGCGCATCGCTCATCAACACCGCATTAGTGTCAAACATCTGAAAAAATTAAACCCGGCTGCAGAAAATATCCTGCACCCCGGCCAGAAACTAACCGTACCTGCCAACAGGCTGGCACGCGCCTCAGCCAACCCCAATCCATTGCTATCCCATGGCCGGCGTATCCGTTACAAGGTTCGTAGCGGTGATTCGTTGTGGAGCATAGCTCAGCGATTTGGCACCTCAGCCGGCGCTATTGCCCGCTCCAATCAATTATCTCAGACAGCCCTGATCAGACCAGGAGACACCTTATGGGTACTCGCACGCATCCAGCCAAGCTAATCGCCCTGCTGCTCATGCCGCTGGCCCTGAGCAGCTGTAATGCACCGGAAAGGCAGCCACAAATATCTTCACAAGCAGCGACCGCTATTATTGACGATAGCCCGGCTATCGGGGACAGGCTGGTTGATGCAAGTATCGGGGATGCCTCCAATCTAATTCCGATGATTGCCGGCGATGCTTCCAGCCATGCTATTGCCGGCCAGCTTTATCTGTCGCTACTCAAGTATGACAAGGACCTGAATCTAACCGGGCAGCTTGCCGAACGATGGGAGATCGCCAAAGACAACAGAACCATCATTTTTCATTTGCGTCCGGGCTTACGCTGGACGGACGGCAAACCGTTCACCTCCGACGATTGCGCATTCACGCTGAGACTGATGCAGGACGAGCATACCCAGAGCGCCTACAAGGCCGATTATGCGCTGGTTACCGATGTCGAGGCACCGAACGACCAAACCTTTATCGTGCATTACAGTGAACCCTTCTCGCCAGCCTTGGCATCATGGTCTTCACTGGCCATTCTGCCGCGTCAT
>JAJRTF010000117.1 GCA_021545585.1 Zetaproteobacteria bacterium | reverse complement strand
CTGAAGCTCAATACCAGGCCGCGTAAGAGCCTCGGATATCGATGTCCTGCAGAGCTATTCTTGCCCGGCTTCGATTTCCGTGAATACTACGAACAAAATATCAGGCGTGTTGCACTTCGATCTTGAAACCGCCCTCCTATAGGTGGACATTATTTCCACTATATTGCATATTAAAGGCAAAAGAGGGAAAGTCATCCTTGTTTCTATCTGGTAAATTGCTCCATGGTTTGCACGAAGTCAAACTGCATTGTAGAAAGGGAAAATATCCGCAGCAACTCAGGGAGCAAGTATGATCAAACACATCGTGATGTGGAAGCTGAGGGACAAATCCGAGGCGCTTGAGATCAAGCAAAGGCTGGAGGCTCTGAACGGTAAAATCCCCGGCCTGCTGCATCTTGAAGCGGGGGTCGATTTTCTGGAATCGGAGCAATCGGCCGACCTGGTTTTGATCTCCGAGCTGGAGAGCCGCCAAGCGCTGGATGACTACCAGACACACACGGAGCATCAGGCGGTAGTGCCGTTGCTTAAGGCTGCGGCGGTATCACGTACCGTCGCCGATTACGAAGTAGAATAATAAACACCCTTTCTCCATGCCGTGAAGCGGCTATAGTGCGATGTCCTCGTAAAAAGCCCATTCATGGGCGTGATGATGACTTTTTACAAAGTCATCATAGTGTGGCGGTATGGAGGTGCAGATGTTTCACGGTACAATGACAGCGCTGGTGACGCCATTTAAGCATGGCAGGATTGATGAAGAGGCTTTCCGCGCCCATCTGGACAGACAGATTGCGGCCGGCGTTGAGGCGCTCATTCCGGCCGGCACGACGGGTGAAGCGGCCACGCTTTCGTTTGATGAACATAAGCATCTGATCGGCATTGCCGTGCGCCATGTCAACGGACGGGTGCCGGTCATTGCCGGAACAGGAAGCAATAATACTGCTGAATCCATTGCGCTGACCAAAGCGGCCAGAGAACTGGGTGCTGATGCGGCGCTGCTCATTTCGCCTTATTACAACAAGCCGACTCAGGAAGGCATATATCAGCATTACAGGGCTGTGGCGGAGGCCGTGCATATTCCCCAGCTGATTTACAATGTGCCGGGGCGTACGAATTCAAATATCCTGCCTGAGACGGTGGCTCGTCTGTCCGGACTCAGCAATATCGTCGGCATCAAGGATGCGACAGCGGATATGGAGCAGCTTGTTCAAACTGTCGATGCCTGTAACGGGCGCATGGAGTTTTATTCCGGCGATGATGCAACGGTGTTGCCGTTTATGGCGCTGGGCGGCAAGGGTGTGATTTCGGTGGTCTCCAATGTTGCTCCGGGAACCATGCGTGCGCTCACCAATGCCATGGCTGCCGGAGATCTGGCCCATGCGAAAAAGCTGCAGTTTTCATTGCGGCAGCTGAATAAGATGATGTTTGTGCAATCCAATCCGATTCCGGTGAAGGCCGCATGTCAGATGCTTGGCTGGATGGATGGCGAGATTCGCCTGCCGCTGACGCCGCTGGAAGGCGAGGCTCTGGAGGGTCTGAGGGTCGCCATGCAGGGGTTTGATTCCGGCCTTGAGCAGCTGGAGATTGGCGAGGACTGAGGCTTCTTCTTTTTCCAGTCGGCTGATGTTTATTTTCAGGCGGCTGGTGCATTCCTTTGCCTATTTTGCCGCCACACTGGCGGCTGTTGCGGTCTTTGTACTGGTTCTGATGCTGGCTGAATCGGCGGTTTATGCACTGACGGGACAACCGGTTTCCGCCTGGTCGATGGTGATTGCCGCAGTTGCTGCCGCCTTTGGTTATGCGCCGCTGGTGCAGGCCATGCAGAAAGGGCTGGATCGGCTGTTTTTCCGTCAGCAACTGGATACGCTGGCTGCTATCAGGCAGCTGGGAGCCGGTGATCTGGCGCAATTGCCTGTGCAGGATGTCGAATCCGCCCTGCTTGAACGGATATGCAGGGTCAGCCACCGCAGCTTTGCAGCACTTGATGAGCGGAGTCTCGTAGACGGTTCGTGGCATATGTTTCCGGCCAATGCGCCGGCCATTCCGGAGGATCGGGATGGCGATATCAGTCCTTATGAATTATATCTGAAATTGCCGCGCGGGGTCGGCGATGCCTACCTGTGGCTGGGGCCGCGTTCCGATCACTGGCCGCTGGATGCCGAAGGGCGGGCTGCTCTGGAGAGTGTGGCCCGATTCGCGGCCATGAGTCTTGAGCATGCCCGGCTCACGCATCAGCAGTCCGAGGCCGCCCGGCTGGATTCGCTGTCACGCGTGACCAAACAACTGCATTCGCACGATTTGAAGAATCGCCTGCATGACCTGTCTTTTCTTGCCCACCACCTAGGCTCCGGCAGGCTGGAAGAAGAAGATGTGAAGCGCATGATCAGTGCCATCAGCAAGGTGACAGGGCGTATGCAGACCCTGATGCAGCGCATGACCGATCCGCGGGCGCCTGTAAATCCGTCGATTGCACCGCTGGATATGGTGTCTTTGCTGCATGGAAGCATTCGTGATCGCCTGTGGCCTGAGGCCGTTAAAGTGGAGCGTCAGATCCAGCCTTTGCCGCCGGTTGCCGGGGATGCGGATCTGTTGCGCGGGGTATTGGAGAATCTGTATGACAATGCCGTACAGGCTATGCAGGGTCAGGGCGAACTGAAGGTGATGGCGCGGCTGATCAGGCAGGACGGTAAGCCTTTTGCAGAGATATGCGTGCAGGATGATGGCAGTGGAATTCCTGCAGACTTTCAGCGACTGCGCCTGTTTCGCCTGTTCGGCACCAGCAAGGTGAGTGGTCTTGGGGTTGGATTATATCTCAGTCGGCGCATTGTACTGGCGCATGGCGGAACCATTACAGCTGAAAGCGAGGGGGCGGGTAAAGGTTCCACCTTCAAACTTGTATTGCCACTATGGCAGGATGACGCAGGCTCTGAGGAAGAGAACGAACCGGCACATCCGGTGAACAAGGAGGCCTCGGCATGAAACGCAGCGTGCTGGTGGTTGATGACAATGATATCAATCGCCTGAACCTTAAGTTACTGCTCAAGGACGATTATCAGGTGCTCGAGGCGGGCGATCTGGAGGTTGCCGATGCGAAACTGTCCGGTAATCGCGTGGATCTGCTTGTGCTGGACCTGGCGCTGCCTCCCGAGCCGGACAATCCTGAAATCGGCATGGACTATTTAAAGAAGCTGGGCAGGGAAAGCCCTGATACCCCGGTGGTGGTGATTACCGGCCATGACCAGCGCAGCCTGGCGACCCGGGCGCGCAAGCTCGGTGCCAAGGACTTTTTCGGCAAGCCGTTTGATCCGGATGAGGTCAAGGGCGCGATTGACCGCACGATGGAAGCGCGTGGCAAGGCCCTGCACGAGCAGGAGATGCGCCGTGCTCTGGAAAGCAAGGTTAATCTTGATCTGCTGGGCGAATCCGAAGCGATACTGAGCCTGAAGCAGATGATCAAGCAGGTTGCACCGGCCCCCTCCACGGTTCTGATTCGCGGTGAAACAGGTACGGGCAAGGAACTGGTTGCCAGGCGTTTGCATGCCGAGGGACCGCGTGCGGAGCAGCCCTTTATCGCTATCAATTGTGCGGCCATGAGTGCGGATTTACTTGAATCGGAGCTGTTCGGTTATGAGAAAGGGGCATTTGCAGGAGCCGGCAAACGCAAGCTCGGCTGGTTTGAGCGCGCCAGTGGGGGCACGCTGTTTCTTGATGAAGTGGCAGGGCTGCCGATACCGGTGCAGGCCAAGCTGCTCAGGGTTCTCGAATCCGGCGAGTTTTCACGTCTCGGGGGTGAGGCGATCATCCGTTCGGATGTGCGTCTGATCTGTTCAACGCGCGAGGATCTTGAACACAAGGTGGCCGCAGGCGAGTTTCGCGATGATCTGTATTACCGTATCCATGTTGTGGAAATTGTGGTGCCGTCGCTGCGCGAACATAGCGAGGATTTATCGGCATTGGCAGAGGCAATTCTGCTGCGCAAGTCGGCTACCTGCGGTAAACAAATCACATCCATTTCGCCGGCAGTCCTGGATCAGATGGCGCATTACACGTGGCCGGGAAATGTTCGGGAACTGGAAAATGTTATTGAGCGGGCTGTTGTGTTGAGCGATGGTGAAGTGCTTGAAAGCCTGCCTTCGCTGGCGGGCCCGCAGCCGTTTAGCGAAGATGATGATCCTTTACAGATATGGCTACAGCAGTTGCCGGATGCAGGAATCAAGGCCGAGAAGATTGTCGCCACCTTTGAGCAGCGGCTGATCGAGACTGCACTTGCCCGTAACCAGCATATCAAGGCCAGGGCCGGACGCTGGCTCGGTTTTGGCGATCGGGCCAAAGACAAAATGCGCTATCTTTGTGATAAATATGACATTGAAACCCAGGAGAATGCATGAGCAGCCTGCATGTGAAGTTCTTTTGCGCAGCACTCCTGACGGCTGTTACGCTTCTGGCGTGGATGCCGCTTACGCAGGCTGCCGATGCTCAGCAGGACTATCTGTACTATCGCGATGTAAAGGTGCCGCCTTTTCAGAAGCTGCATGAGTTTTTCGATATGCCGGACCGGGCCGGACATTATGAAGTGACGATGGTGTCGGATTCGGCGGGGCCGCTGACCTTTCATGTCATCCGGGTGCATGGCGACAGGGAACATTCCGAAGCGCAGCAGCGCAGTTATAAGGTGGGCAACCATGAGTTTCATGCCGCATTCGACAACATGACCGGAGCCGATGATTTAATCGTCGAAGTGGCCAATTCAAATCCAGCCACGGTTGCCCGGGTGTCTGTGTTCGTTGTGGAGTTGCGATGATGGGGCTGTTTCATGAATTGACGGCCCCTCTGGACCCAAGCCAGACCAGTATCGAACATTTTCGAGGCAGATTCTCCTTTACCCTGATTATAGCCGGTTGCCTGTTTCTGCTCATTTTCGCTTCCATGGACTGGCTTGCGGGGATCAAAACCGTCGCTATTGCAGATGTTGTTCTGGTTCTGGTCCTGGTTCCTTTAGCGATATATATGCGGCGCAGTAACGATGTGTCGCGGACCATACGTCTTTGTATTGCTTTTTTGTTTGCGTGGTTTCTGGCCACCCTGCCATACAGCATTCTTATTATCCTGTGGATGCCGATCCTGCCGCTGGCGGCTTTTTTTGGTCTGGGGCGTGTGGAAGGCATGCGCTGGTCGCTGGGCTTTTTGCTGGCGATGGCGCTGGAAATGTTCATTTGCAAATATATCGGTATTGAGATCGCCACAAATATGTTTTTATTCTCTGCCGTGGCCAGTCTGGCGCTGGTTATATTGACGGTGATTTTTTATCAGCGGCTGCTGGAAACTTTCGAGCAGGCCATTCGCATACAGTCCGAGCAGCTTCAGCAGGCTCAGAAGATGGAAAGCATCGGTCTGCTGGCCAGCGGCGTGGCCCATGATTTCAATAATCTTCTGGTTGGCGTGATGGGGAATGCGGAACTGGCTCTGATGTCGGTCAAAAAGGATGATCCGCTTGAAGACAAGCTAAATGATATCATGGCTTCGGCCGAGCGTGGCAGCGATCTGGTTCGGCAATTACTTGCCTTTGCCGGCAAAGCGGCCTGGAAGCAGGAGCAAATGAACGTCAATGAGCTGATCAGGGAAACCCGGCAATTGATGGCGGTCGCGGTTGGCCACAAGGCCGAATTGCATTTCGAGTTGGCAGATGGTTTGCCGGATGTGGATGTGGATGCCACCCAGATTCAGCAGGTGCTGGTTAATCTGCTGGCCAATGCCGTGGAGGCCGCCAGTCCGGAGCGCAACTGCCGGATCATTTTCCGCTCGGGTATGAAAGCATGCTCCGCAGCCGAGTTCGTGGACTATCCTATCAATTTCACCGGCGGCGCAGACCGGTATGTGTTTATCGAGGTCGAGGATAATGGTCTGGGGATGGATGAGGCGATTCAGTCGCACATTTTTGAACCGTTCTTCACCACCAAGGAAGCCGGGTCCGGACTGGGGCTTGCAGCTGCGGCCGGCACATTGCGCAGCCTTGGCGGCGCCCTGAGCCTCAAAAGCACGTGCGGCAAAGAGAGGTGGACCCCATTGATGGGACAGTTTGGTCGGCCATTTAAGGTGTGCTCCTCACTGTTTATTATCCATCATCATGCGGCCTTCAGGGCCGCCGCTGTGCCGAAGTATAGCTCGGCGGGTGTCTTTCCATCCAGCGCCT
>JAJRTF010000116.1 GCA_021545585.1 Zetaproteobacteria bacterium | reverse complement strand
TGACGGCATCCGTGACGGGCGATTACCTGGCCGTGCATCTGGAAGGGACGGCTGCGGTGCGCAAGCCCCGTGACCGTAAACACTGGCGCCCGGACGGTTCTTACGCGGCCGTTTCACTGGGCAACTGGATCGTATCCGCCGGCTGGCAGGATCGATGGTGGGGGCCTGCCTGGGAGGGTAGCCTGATTATGTCCACCAATGCCAGGCCTTTGCCCGCCATATCCATTTTGCGCAATGCTTCCGAAGCGTTCGATATGCCGGTGCTGCGCTGGCTGGGGCCGTGGCAATTCCGTATGTTTCAGGCCAGGCTGGAGGGGAATCGCTCCATTCCCAACGCGCTTTTGACAGGCATGCGTTTGAGCTTCAAGCCGACGCCGTCACTTGAAATAGGTTTTTCACGTGGCATTCAGTGGGGCGGCTCCGGCAGACCCCAAAATCTGGCTACATTCCTGCGGGCTTTGGCAGGCCGGGACAATGTCGGTCAAAAAGGCATCACGCGTGCCAATCAGCCCGGCAATCAACTGGCCGGTTATGATATGCGCTGGGTGTCCCCGTTGTTTGATCTGCCCTATGCGGTTTATACCCAGTGGATCGGTGAGGATGAATCCCGCGGCTTTCCGATCAGCTATATGGCGATTATAGGCGGTGAAATCTGGGGGACATGGGGTGATGCGGGGGAATCATGGCGATTGCATTTGGAATATGCCGATACCGCCGCGCATTTATTCAGCGGTTCGCTGAGCAATCGTAATGTTGCTTACGAACATGGCGTTTACCGCAGTGGCTACCGTTATTATAACCAGAGTATGGGCCATTCCATTGATGGCGATGGTTTATCCTTTTCACTGGGCGGTGTGCTCGTCGATTCGGCGGGCAGATCATGGGAAATGGTGTTCAGGCAGATCAGAAGCAATCGGGACGGCATCAGTCCCGGAGTCTTGAAAATCCCGGCCGAACACATTCTGGCTGTTGAGGGTAGAGGGACATTTGATACCGATCTCGGGCAATTCCAGATTGGTGCCAGTCTGTATCGCAGCCGTCTGAATGCTTCGCCCCATGCCACCTACAGGGCTTCGGCGGAATTTCAGTGGCAAGTTCACTATTGATCCTACACCGGTTTGCTTAAGGCAGTGCTGCTGTGTCAGTGCTTCCGTGCAGGCCATCGACGGACTGATTTTTGCCAGGATGGCAATAAATCAGCATCTCCTTAAAAATGCCCTGAAACCCCCGGCACTTCCCGGTGCAGGTGACGTCTGCCGCTGTAGAAACGCGCTACAATAGCGAAGATGATGGCCGTGACCAGCATCAGGCCGGTAAAAAAGAGAAAATAATCGGCTCCGGCCAGTTTGCTGCTGCCATCGTCATTGCGGATCAAGAAATTCACCGCGCTGGTGAACAGGTTGCCGGCAGAGATCGATAACATGAAAAATGCCATGACAAAGGATTTCATGCGCCGGGGTGCCTGCGTATAGGAAAACTCCAGACAGGTGATCGATACCATGACCTCGGCAGAGGTCAGCAGCACATAGGCCAGCAATTGCCATGCGATATGGGGTGTATGTCCGGCATCAATCTGTATCTGAATCCAGCAGGGAACGGCAAAGGCCAGCACTGTGACAAACATGCCGATACTGATCTTGCGCAGTTCAGTGAGAAGAAAATACCGGTTCAGAAACGGATAAATCACACAGGAAAATAACGGGATCAACAGCAACACCAGCAACGGATTGGCCGCCTGCATCTGGGAGGGCAGGATATCATAACCGAACACGGTGCGATCCATGCGGGCAGCCTGCAATACCCAGCTGGAACCGGTCTGATCGAACAGCGCCCAGAACATGGCAATGAAGATATAAATGACAGCAAGCCGGCCAAGGGTTTTCAGGCCTTCGCCGCTGAAGATATCCCGTACAAAATACATGCCCCCGGGCGGTACATGTGCAAACCGGTGCCGACCGGCCCAGAAAACCAGGGTGGCAATCAACATCAGAATGCCGGGTACGGCAAAGGCGCCCGATGCGCCGTAAGCGCTCAGCAGCCATGGCGTGGCCAGCATGGAGACAAAGGCCCCCGCATTGATGGCGAAGTAGAACCAGCCGAATACGCGTGACAGCAGATGCGCGTTGGATGCACCGAACTGGTCGCCCACATGCGATGAAACGCAGGGTTTGATGCCGCCGGCACCGAGTGCAATCAGCCCCAGTCCGATAGCCAGTCCTGCTTCCGTATGATTCAGCGCCAGTGCCAGATGACCCAGGCAATAGACCAGCGACAGCAGTATAATGGTGCGGTATTTTCCCAGCATGCCGTCTGCAAGCAAAGCCCCCAGCAACGGCGTGAAATACACCGCTGAGACAAACAGGTGGAACCAGCCCTTGGCCTCGTCTTCACTCATCAATGCAGCACTGCCATTGGCAGAGAGCAGGTATTGTGTCATAAAGACGATCAGAATGGCGCGCATGCCATAATAGCTGAACCGCTCGGCAGCCTCATTGCCAATGATAAAGGCAATACCGGGCGGCAATGCCCGGGTGGCCAGCGGTGCAGTGCGGTAGTCTGGGGACGGCATCATGCGTTGATACACGGCTCGGGCGCTATTGGCAATTTTGACATCCGTTCATGCAGTTTTAATCAGCGCTTCCCCAGTGTTCCGATGGCGATTGCCTGGGGAGATGCTTTGGCTCAATATCCCGCACCTTGAAACAGACGATCACATTCCCCATCCGGAGTTCGCATGCCATTACGATTGATGTTCATCCTATCCCTGTTTGTCAGTTTTTCTGTAGCTGGCGCCAGTGCCGCCGAATTGCAGCAGGCCACATTCAAGAACGGTGTCAAACTGATCGTGGAGGAGGATCACTCTGCTCCCGTCGCCATGGTACAGATCTGGCTCAAGGTCGGTGGCCGCGACGAGGTGCCGGGCAAGACCGGTCTGGCACATGTATTCGAACATATGATGTTCAAGGGCTCGAAAAAGCTTGCCCCCGGAGAATACAGCAAGCGTATTTCGGCCATGGGCGGTAACGACAACGCCTTTACCAGCACCGATTATACTGCCTATTTTGAAACGGTGCCGGCCAGCCGTGTCAATGAAGTGATCGCTATGGAGGCAGAACGCTTTGCTCACCTGGCCCTGCACGATAAAGATTTCCAGAAAGAAATCCGGGTCATCATGGAGGAACGCCGCATGCGTACCGAGGACGACCCGAACAGTCGCATGTTCGAGGAACTGTCAGCCGCATCATTGCGCCTGCATCCCTACCGTAATCCGGTGATCGGCTGGATGCAGGATCTGAAGAAATTAACCATCGATGATGTGAAAGCCTTTTATAAACAACACTATGTGCCGGGTAATGTGGTGGTGGTCGTCGTCGGCGATGTCGATTTCAAACAGTTGAAAAAGCGTGTCGCATCCACATTCGGCCGCATGAAGGCCCGCCCTGTGATGCCCCGTTTCAATCCGACCGAGCCGGAGCCGTTCGGCCCGAAACGCATTGTTGTCAAACTGCCGGCCCAGTTGCCTATGCTGGCAATAACCATTCCCGTACAGGTCTGGAAGCCGGGTGTAAATGACACGGAAGCTGCAGCGCTTGCTCTGGCCACACATATTCTGGCTGGCGGCCGGTCGGCACGTATGAGCCGCGAACTGGTGGATGAAAAACGTCTGGCATTCAACACCGGCGCCGGTTACGACGAATCAGCCATGGGGCTTGATCTGTGGTATGCCTATGGCATGTTGGGTCCAAAACAAACAACGAAAGCATTTGAAAAAGCCTTCTGGAAACTGCTCGATGAGATGGCCCGCAAACCGGTCAGCAGCAAACAGCTGGCGGCAGCCAAACGTAATATGACAGCCGCCAATATATTTGCCCAGGATTCACTCTATCTGCGTGCCAAGCAAATCGGCCATCTGGAAGTGGTGGGGATTGGTGCCGCCAATCGGGACAACTGGCTGAAGGCCATTGAACAGGTCACGCCGGCAGATATTCAGAAAGCCGTAGCGCACTGGCTCATACGAGACCGCTCGACCACAGGCATCCTGATCCCGGAGGTGAAATCATGAAGATGCATTTTCCCCGCCCGCTGATTGCGTTTATTGTATTCATGTTTGCTTCAGTCTCGCAAGCACAGGCTATTCCGCCAATCCAGCAGGCACAGCTGGAAAACGGCGTGCGCGTGTTGCTGATGGAAGCGCATAATGTACCGATGGTCTCCATCAAACTGACCATGCCAGCCGGCAGCCGTTTTGATGCAACAGATAAAGGCGGCACGGCCAGCCTGCTGGCCGATATGCTGAGTGACCACACCGCCAGACACGGGCATATCGCATGGGATGATATGCTGGATGCGGATGCGATCAAACTGGGGGCCGGTGCGGGTCGGGATGATTTCAGTCTGTCCCTGACTGTTCTCAAAGATGCACTGAACACCGGACTGGATGCATTTTCCGAGGCCCTGCTGCAGCCGGGTTGGAATAAAAAACGCTTTTCCATTCTCAAACATGATGCCATTGCAGCGGCACAGAAATCCCGTGAAGAGCCCGGTGTTCGGGCTGCACAGGCGGCGGCCGCGTTGCTGTTCGCGGACCATCCCTATGGTCACCGCCCCGGAGGCACGATGGAAACACTGGCGCGCATCAGTATTGCCGATTTGAAAACACTCTATGGTGCTCAAATCAAACCGGCAGATGC
>JAJRTF010000115.1 GCA_021545585.1 Zetaproteobacteria bacterium | reverse complement strand
TCCTGTCCCTGCCGGGTTTTCGCTTTCCATAGAAAAATTGCCATCAGTCAGCCACCGTTACGCGAAGACATTCCTCAAGGGAAATCTCCCCGACCTTCACCTTGTCCAATGCCGACATACGCAGGGTTTTCACGCCCTTCGATACGGCAATGGCATTAATTTCATCCGCATTCCTGCCAGCATATACCGCTTCGCGGATTTCATCGAATATCGGCATCACCTGATAGATGCCGGTCCGCCCCTTATAACCCGTACCGTTGCAGGTCGGGCAGCCCTTGCCTGTCATGGGCTTGAACTGCCCTATCTCCGATTCAGGCACCCCTGCATCAATAAGCGATGCGGGCGGGATCTCAATTTCCACTTTACACTCGCTACAGATGCGCCGGGCCAGGCGCTGTGCCGAAACCAGATTGACAGCCGAACCGACAAGAAAGGATTCAACCCCCATATTGATCAGCCGGCTCATCGTTGAAGGCGCATCATTGGTATGCAATGTGGCCAGCACCATGTGGCCGGTCAATGCAGCCTTGATGCCAATCGCTGCCGTATCATGATCCCGAATCTCACCAATCAGGATGATATCGGGATCCTGACGCAGGAACGAACGCAGCGTGGCCGGAAAATCCAGGCCGATTTCAGGATGCACATTCACCTGATTAATACCCATGAAGTTGAATTCGACCGGATCCTCGGCTGTGGAAATATTGACCCCAGGCTCATTGAGCTCGGACACGGCTGAATACAGGCTCACCGTCTTACCCGAACCTGTCGGCCCGGTCACCAGCACCATGCCGTAGGGCTTGTGAATCGCCTCCTGCAGCCATTTCAGCGACAAATCTTCATAGCCCAGTTTACTCATATCCAGTTGCAGGCTGGAAGGATCCAGCAGGCGCATCACCACCTTTTCACCAAACAGCGTCGGCAATACCGACACACGGAAATCCACGGTCTTGGCCTTCGACAAACGCAATTTTATACGCCCGTCCTGAGGTACCCTGCGTTCAGAGATATCGAGCCGGGCCAGAATTTTCAGGCGTGAAACAAGCGCATCCTTCATTTTCATCGGTGGTCGCATGATTTCATGCAACACGCCATCAATGCGGTAGCGTACCCGCAAAACCTTTTCATAAGGCTCCAGATGAATATCCGAGGCGCCCCGTTTGATTGCATCGAGAAGAACCAGATTGACCAGCTTGACGACCGGTGCCGCTTCGGTTTCAGCTGACAGGCTATGCTCGTCCAGATCCTCTTCGGAGGTATCAACCACCTCCATATCACTGGCCCCCAGATCGGCCATGACATCTTCAAGATGATCCTCATTGGCAACATCCTCATCAAGCCGGGCGATCAACTGGCTTTCAGCCACGATGACCACATCAACCTGACAGCCGCTGATAAAGGCCACCTCGTCCAGGCTGTTAATATCATACGGGTCAGCCACTGCCAGCGTCAGCACATTGCCCTTGCGACGCACCGGCAGCACCAGATTCTTGCGCATCACATCATGGGATATCTTGGCCAGATTGGGTTCTATCTCCAGTTTATCCAGATCAATGGCCGGCCGGCCAAATGACTTGGCCACAAACTTCACCAGCTCTTCTTCGGTAAAGATATTCTGCTTCACCAGCTGGGCGCTCAACGTATCGCCGTGCAACTTGGCCTCCCGAATCACATTGTCCAGTTGCTCGCGCGTAATTTTTTGTTGCCGTAACAGGATATCTCCAAGGCGGGTCTGCTTCATACGGTGCTCTCCCAACCCGGCAAGGCGATAGCCTTACGTCCCAGATGCTTTTCCATCCATGACAAGGCGGCAACGCGATCCGGGCGGGACCGATCATGCCACCAGGCAAAGGATTCAGCGCCCTGAGCAATCAACATCGGCAGTCCGTCCACACTCAGGCGCCCCACGCCAGCCTTCGTAAAGGCAGTCGCGCCTTTCGGGCTGTACACCGCATCCACACACACACCGGCTCCTGCAAGGGTAAAGGGGAAAACATCACCATCATACAGGCCGACGCTCGTTGTATTGGCCAGTAGCAGGCAATCTCGGCTCGCTCTGGTGACACTCTGCTGCTGCCACGCCACCGCTTCGCAGTTTAATGCCGGGTAGTTTTGTTCAGCGAAGGCCATGAATGCCTGCAAGCGTTCCGGATTACGGTTGCAGAGATACAGTGTGTCCAGCTCAAGCCCGGACAGCGCATGCAGCACAGCCCGCGCAGTACCGCCGGCCCCGAACAGGAGCGCCTTCTGGTTGTGCATATCCACATCCAGCCCTTCGATCACGGCCTGAAAACCGAGCCAGTCGGTATTCGTCGCCTGCCAGCCATCCGCGCCACGGCGCACGGTGTTCACCGCACCGATAAGACGCGCATCATCATCACATACAACACTTTTGAAGACAGCCTCTTTATGGGGCACCGTCACGTTAAAACCCTCCACGCCCAAAGCCCACAGTCCATCCATGGCCTGTGCCAGAAACTCGGGTTTTACCCCGAAGGGCAGATATGCGGCATCCAGTCCGCACTGCTGAGAAAACAGTGACTGAAACATCGGCGACAGCGAATGTGTGACCGGCCAGCCCACAATACCATACAACTTTGTCGTCCCCTGTATTCTCACGCTTTCCTTAGCGTAGAACGTCCGGCAGGAGCTGTCAAAGCCTGACAAAGCAACGCCCCTTTATTCCACCGTCACGGATTTGGCGAGGTTGCGCGGCTGGTCCACATCCGTCCCCTTGAGTCCAGCCACATGATAGGCCAGAAGTTGCAACGGAATACTGTAAACAATCGGCGCAGTACCCGGATAAATATCCGATAACGTCAGGTTCTGATAATGATCCAGGCCGACACTGACCTTATGATCACTGAACAGAAACAGCTCTCCGCCACGCGCCCGAACCTCCTGAAGATTGGAGAGCACCTTCCCCAGCAGCGGATCATCCGGCAAAGCACATACCACAGGCATGCTCGCATCCACCAGCGCCAGAGGACCATGTTTAAGCTCGCCGGCCGGATAGGCTTCGGCATGGATATAGGATACTTCCTTCAGTTTCAGCGCGCCCTCCATGGCAACCGGGTAAAAAGCACCACGACCAAGAAACAAAGCATGATGTTTATCTGCAAAGCCCCGGGCCATTTTCTCGATTTCACCATCCAGCTGCAGAACCACCTCAACCTGGCGGGGCAGGGCCTGCAGTTCGTTGACCATTTTCTCTTCCTGCCCGGAAGTGAGCCCGTTTCTTCGCGCCAGCGCGATCACCAGCAGACGCAATGCAACCAGCTGGGTTGTGAATGCCTTGGTGGATGCCACACCGATCTCGGTTCCTGCACGAGTCATCAGTGAAACATCGGATTCGCGCACCAGAGAGCTTTCGGGGACATTGCAAACACAGAGAGTACCGATATACCCCTGTGAACGACTGCTGCGCAACGCAGCCAGCGTATCGGCTGTTTCACCGGACTGTGAAATGGTGATAAAAAGAGAGTCATCCGGCACAACAAACTTGCGGTAACGGTATTCGCTGGCCACCTCGACATTGCAGGAAACACCTGCCTCTTCGAGCCAGTATTTTGCAATAAGCCCGGCATGGTAGCTGGTACCGCAGGCGATGATCTGGACATGGCGGGTCTTATCCAGCAGCGCTGTGGTTTCATGGCCAAAGCTTGCTTCAAGAAGACGCCCGTTATGGATGCGCCCCTCCAGCGTTTCTGAAATGACGCCGGGCTGCTCGAAAATCTCCTTGAGCATGTAATGCGCATAAGGGCCCTTATCAACACTGCTGCTGGAAAGTTCCGATTTCTTTATGCCCCGAACCACTTCATCACCGTCAGCATTGAAAACAGTAACACCATCACGCCGTACCTCGGCGATATCTCCTTCTTCAAGAAAGATGAAATTGCGCGTCACCGACAACAGGGCCGCGACATCGGAGGCAATAAAATTCTCGCCCTCGCCCACACCGATGACCAGCGGACTGCCCTTGCGCGTTACAATGATCCGGCCACTGTCTTCAGGGCTCGAGACCGCCAGCGCATAGGCGCCTTCCAGCTCATTGATTGCCTCAGCCACAGCTTCAAACAGCTCTTTGCCTGATTCCAGCTTGTCTGCCAGCAAATGAGCGATCACCTCGGTATCAGTTTCAGATGTGAATTCATATCCGCGAACCATCAGGCGATCCCGAAGTTCATTATGATTCTCAATAATGCCGTTATGAACCACCGCTACCCTGACACCACTCATATGCGGATGAGCGTTGCGCTCTGCCGGCGCGCCGTGCGTTGCCCAGCGGGTATGGGCAATACCCAGATCACCCCTGACCTCCGAGCTGTCAACCAGCTTTTTCAAAACTGCAACCTTACCCAGCGCTCGGAAGCGTTTCAGTTCGCCATTGGCATCTCTTACAGCAACACCGGCCGAATCATAGCCACGGTATTCCAGCCGCTGCAGTCCTTCCATCAGGATGGGAAGAACATTGCGTTCGGCAATCGCGCCGACAATGCCACACATCAGCTTTTATTTTTCTCGGGTCGCTTCCAGTTCGGCACATGCCGCTGATCCGGACGCGCCGACAGGGTCAGTCCATTTCCCGGCACATCCCGGGTAATGATACTGCCGGCACCAACGGTAGATCCGGAGCCAAGCTTAACCGGTGCCACCAGTTTGGTATCCGAGCCGACAAAGACACGGTCACCGATCAAGGTTTCAAATTTATTGGCGCCGTCGTAATTACAGGTAATCGTGCCCGCTCCGATATTGCACTCTTCTCCCATCACTGTATCGCCAATATAGGTCAGATGATTGACCTTGCTTCCGCGGCCGACGACTGATTTCTTGACCTCGACAAAATTGCCGACGTGCACAGCCTCGTCCAGCTGGGCGCCCGGGCGCAGGTGTGCGTAGGGTCCGACCCTGGCATGCGATGCCACCGTCCCCGACTCGATGTGGGTGAACGGGCGAATGCTGACGTGATCATCCAGCCATGCATCCTCGAGGACGGCATAGGGGCCGATATGGCAATCATCGCCGACACAGGTGGTGCCGAGAAGCTGTGTGCCGGCGCCAATGGTCGTATCCGTTCCCAGACGCACGGAAGCTTCAATGCGAACGGTTTCGGGCTGTTCAATCGTCACACCTTCGCGCTGCCAGTCATGAATAATACGCCGCTGCATATAAGCCTCGGCGGCTGCCAACTGCACACGGTCATTGACGCCGAGGATTTCGTTCACGTCATGCATCTGGATGGCCCGGACGCTCATGCCGGCCGACAGAGCCAGCGGCACAATATCAGGCAGATAATATTCCCCCTGGGCATTCTTGTTGCCGACCTGATGCAGGAGTTTGAACAACACATTCTGTTTTACGCAATAAATGCCACTGGTGACTTCCGAAATAGCCTTCTGCTCTGCATCGGCATCACGCTCTTCGACGATCGCCGATATTTCGCCGGATTCATCCCGCACAACCCGGCCATAACCAAATGGATCGGCCAGCACCGCCGACAGGAAAGTCACCTCCGCACCGCCAGATGCATGCGCCTTGGCCAGTGCATCCAGTGTCTGACAGGTTAAAAGCGGTGTGTCGCCACAGACAATCATGATGTCTGCCGCGTTCTCGCACACAGCTTCACACTGACGCACGGCATGGCCGGTACCCAGCTGTTTATCCTGCAACACCCACGCAAGGTTTGCAGGCTGACCAATATGCTCACGCACCTTATCGGATGAATCGCCTGTCACCACGGCTATTCCCTTGGGCTGCAGATCTTCAACCGTATGCAATACATGCAACAGCATGGATTTCCCCAGCACCTTATGCAGCACTTTCGGCAGCGTTGAACGCATGCGCTTTCCCTGTCCTGCTGCAAGAACACAGACAATCAAATCGGGGTAATGTAGAGGCTCGGACATCGATATCTCCTGTTCATCCACGGCCAAATGGCATGGGGCCGCACAATGTGCAGCCCCATGCTCTAATGCTTAGCTTAAGCAATCAATGTTTCTTTTTCTTTTTGATCCACTCAAGACGGGAAGCCATAATGGCCAGTTCAGCCTCGGCCATAGCCAGATCGATATCGCCTTCGCGCTTCTCAAGCAATTCGCGGGCATGACGTTCCGCCTCCTGAGCCTGAGCCTCATCAAAATCTGTAGCCCGCTCAGCTGAATCGGCCAGGATGGTGATCATATCCGGCTGCACTTCCATAAAGCCGCCGGAAACAAAGACCTCATCCACTTCTTCGCCGCGCGTGATGCGCAATTCACCGGCCGTTAAAGCCGAGAGAAGAGGCGCATGCTTCGGCAGGATACCGAGCTCTCC
This sequence comes from Zetaproteobacteria bacterium, assembly GCA_021545585.1. Classification (GTDB taxonomy): domain Bacteria; phylum Pseudomonadota; class Zetaproteobacteria; order Mariprofundales; family Mariprofundaceae; genus JAJRVH01. Next base: position 16,824 of record JAJRTF010000115.1, on the reverse strand, counting down.
GGCAATACCCGGGGCAATCAGCATTTCAGCCTCTCCCCGGTAAACCTCGCGTTCAGGCGTGGCAACAAGGACACTAACGGTGGCAGCCATTAGCCTTTAGCCGCCATTTTTTCTGCTTTGGCAACCGCCTCGGAGATCGGGCCGACCATATAGAAAGCCTGCTCCGGCAGATGGTCGTATTCACCGGCCAGAATACCCTTGAAGGCCTGAATCGTATCGTCGCGCTTAACATAAACACCCGGAGAACCGGTAAATACCTCGGCCACATGGAATGGCTGCGACAGGTAACGCTGAATCTTACGTGCACGGGTCACCAGCAGCTTGTCCTCATCCGACAATTCATCCATGCCGAGAATGGCGATAATATCCTGCAGCTCCTTGTACTTCTGCAGAGCCTGCTGAACACCCTGGGCAACCGCATAGTGCTCAACACCGATAACCTTCGGATCAAGCTGACGAGACGTAGAATCCAGCGGATCCACAGCAGGATAAATACCCAGCTCGGCAATCTGACGGGACAGCACGATGGTGGAGTCCAGATGCGCAAAGGTTGTGGCAGGTGCGGGATCGGTCAGATCGTCCGCCGGCACATAAACAGCCTGCACGGAAGTGATGGAACCGACCTTCGTCGAAGCAATGCGCTCCTGCAGCTTGCCCATTTCTTCCGCTAGGGTCGGCTGATAACCCACCGCAGACGGCATACGACCCAGCAGCGCGGACACTTCAACACCGGCCAGTGAATAACGGTAAATATTATCGATAAAGATCAGTACATCACGGCCTTCATCACGGAAGTATTCGGCCATGGTCAGGCCGGTCAGAGCTACGCGCAGACGGTTTCCCGGAGGCTCATTCATCTGACCGTACACCAGAGCAACCTTGTCCAGTACGTTGGATTCCTTCATTTCATAGTAGAAATCGTTTCCTTCGCGGGTGCGTTCGCCCACGCCGGCAAATACGGAATAACCGCCATGTGCCTTGGCAATGTTATTGATCAACTCCATCATGTTCACGGTCTTGCCCACACCGGCGCCACCGAACAGGCCAACCTTGCCGCCCTTGGCAATCGGAGCCATCAGGTCAATCACCTTGATGCCCGTTTCAAGAATCTCGGAAGCCGGTGCCAGTTCTTCAAAGGCCGGAGCTGAGCGGTGAATCGGCCAGCGATCAGCGGCCTTAACTTCCTCACCTTCAAAGTCGATACCTTTGCCAAGCACATTCATAATACGGCCCAGCGTAGCTTCACCAACAGGAACCATGATCGCTGCACCGGTATCTTCAACCGCCATGCCACGCTTCAACCCGTCAGTCGAACCCATCGCCACAGCACGAACCGTGTTGTCCCCGACATGCTGCTGCGCTTCAAGGGTCAGATCTGATTCCTTGATATAAAGCGCATTGTAGATATTCGGCAGATCGCCTGAATCGAATCGAATATCAACAACTGGACCAATGATTTGTACAATACTTCCGCTCATCGTAATGACCTCTCCAATCTCAAATCAATGCTTTATGCAGACGCTGCTGCACCGGAGCAAATTTCCGCAATTTCCTGTGTAATGCCGGCCTGTCTGGCCTTGTTATAGGTAATCTTAAGATCCTGCACAATGCCCTTGGCATTATCGGTTGCACTTTTCATGGCAACCATACGGGCAGAATGTTCGCATGCCTTGTTTTCCAGCAAACCCTGAAACACGATGGACTCGACATAGCGGCGCAGCAGGCCATCCAGAACCGGTTTACTCTCCGGCTCATAAAGATAATCCCAGTAACCCGGATGCTGTGCTTCCATACCCTGCGCGCAAGGCAGCAGCTGAACCAGATTAGGCGACTGCGTCATCGTGTTCACAAACTCGCTGTACAGCAGATAAACCTCATCCACCTTGTCAGCCATGAAATGCTCTATCGCAACGCCAACCACGCCCAGAATGTCCGACATTTCAGCCGCATCCGGCACTTCTTCTGTCGCAGCTTCAAGTCCGTTGACAATCTTGCGCATAAATGTGCCGGCCCGACGGCCAATGGTGTATGCCTCGACTTCAACCTTGGCATCCTGAACCAGGCCCAGCGCCTTTTTAAAGGCATTGGCATTCAGACCGCCGCAAAGGCCCTTGTCTGTCGCAATAACAATGATGCCGATCTTCTTCACCTGCTCACGCCTGGTGATAAACGGATGACTGTATTCAGGGTGCGCCTGCATCAGATTCGCAATCACGCGCTGGATGCCTTCTGCGTATGAGCGCCCGGCGGTCACATTATCCTGTGCCTTGCGCATCTTACTGGCGGCCACCAGCTCCATCGCCTTGGTAATCTTGGCGGTGTTCTGAACGGCCTTGATCTGGCCCCGTATTTCCTTGGCTGTAGCCACGTCAGGCTCCTCAGTAAGTCCCGGTTGCTTTGAAGCTGGCAATCGCCTTCTTCAAGCCCTCGGTAATCTGCTCATTCAGTGCGGCAGATTCATTCAGAGACTCCATCAGTGTGGATTCCGAAGAATTCAGATAGGCCAGATAACCCTTCTCAAAGTCAACAATACGATCTGCATCGATATCATCCAGGTCACCTTCATTCAGGGCGAGCAGAATGGCTGTCATTTCAGCCACGCTCTGCGGTGCGTTCTCGGACTGCTTCAGCGCTTCCATACCGCGCTTGCCGCGCTCAATCTGCTGGCGCGTTGCAGGATCCAGATCGGATGCAAACTGTGCGAAAGCAGCCAGCTCACGATACTGGGCAAGATCCAGGCGCAGACCGCCGCCCACCTTCTTCACCGCCTTGGTCTGAGCAGCACCGCCCACACGGGATACGGACAGGCCCACATTCACAGCCGGACGCTGGCCCGAGTTGAACAGACCTGTCTCAAGGAAAATCTGACCATCGGTAATGGAGATCACATTGGTCGGAACGAATGCAGACACATCACCTTCCTGAGTCTCGATGATAGGCAGCGCCGTCAGCGAGCCGGTCTGACCTTCAACCTTGCCCTTGGTGAATTCCTTGACGAATTCAGCGTTAACGCGTGAGGCACGTTCAAGCAGACGCGAGTGCAGGTAGAACACGTCACCCGGGTATGCTTCACGTCCGGGAGGACGGCGAAGAATCAGGGAAACCTGACGATAGGCCCAGGCCTGCTTGGTCAGATCATCATAAACAATCAGCGCATCTTCACCGCGATCACGGAAATACTCGCCCATGGTACAGCCGGAGTACGGTGCCAGATACTGCAGAGCCGCAGATTCGGAAGCCGAGGCGGAAACGATAATGGTGTGATCCATGGCGCCATGCTCTTTCAGGGTGCGTACAACCGTCGCCACACTGGATGCCTTCTGGCCAACTGCAACATAGATACAGGTTACACCGCTGTCCTTTTGGTTAATAATCGTATCCAGAGCAATCGCGGTCTTGCCGGTCTGGCGGTCACCAATAATCAACTCTCGCTGACCACGACCAATCGGAATCATCGCATCAATAGATTTAATGCCGGTCGGCAGCGGCTGATCCACGCTCTGGCGCCAGATCACGCCGGGGGCAACCTTTTCAACCATGTCCGTTTCTTTGGCATTGATCGGGCCTTTACCGTCAATAGGCTCACCCAGCGGGTTGACTACACGGCCTTTCAGCTCAGGACCAACCGGAACCTCAAAAATCTTGCCGGTACACTTGACCTCATCGCCTTCCTTCAGGTGGGTATACTCACCGAAGATGACTGCACCCACGCAGTCTTCTTCCAGGTTCAGTACGATGCCGCGTGTATCGCCGGGGAAATCCAGCAGCTCACCGGCCATGGCTCCGGAGAGACCATGCAGCAGAGCAACGCCGTCAGCCACCGAAACAATACGGCCGACATTGGCATCTGCCGCAGCAGACTCAAAGCCCTTGATCTGATCCTTAATAATCGAACTGATTTCAGCTGTATCCAGTTTCATATCCAACCTCTGTTCTTTGACGCGGACCAATCCGCGTTAAACGTTATTTATAAACCTGTGTTCGTTAGCCTGCGATTGCCTTACGCAAACCCTGCAGACGATTGCGCACCGAGCAGTCAATCTGACGATCACCTATCTGTACGATCAGGCCGCCAATCAGATCCTTGTCTTCGGTCACCTGCAGGCGCACATCACGGCCCACAGATTTGCCCAATGCATCGGCAATCTTTTTCTGCGCTGCTGCATCCAGCCTGCTCGCTGTCGTCACATCGGCGACCAGCTCGCTCTGACTCTGCATCACCATCTCATCGACAAGCTCTGCAATCTCCGGCAACAAGCCGGCCTTACCGCGCTGACACAGCATGGCAGCAAGATTCACCAGTTCCCTAGGAAGCTTGCCGGCCGCCCTGGTCAGGATCGTCGCCTTATTGGCTGCCGGTACCGATGGTACCGTAAGAATCCTGGCCACGTCGGCATGTGCAGCCACTGCAGCCAGATCATTCAGGCCAGCCTGTAATTTGGCCCCTTCCTGAATCAGCTCAAACAGAGCTTTGGCGTAGCGACGGGAAATAAAGCGCGTGCTCATGCTGCGTCAAATCCCTGCTTAACAATACCTTCAATCAGCTTGCTGTGACGCTTGGCATCCAGCTCGGCATCAATAACACGCTCGGCAGCCAGCATGGCAATATCCGCCACTTCCTGACGCAGCGACTGACGCGCACGCTGCGCCTCGGCACCGATTTCTTCACGGGCGCTGTCAAGAATCTGCTCAGCCTCGCCACGCGCCTTGTTGATCGCCTCTTCGTTGATTTCGGCTGCCCGCTGCTCAGCGGAGGTGACGATTTCATGTGCCTTGGCACGCGCCTCTTCCAGCTGGGCTTCAATTTCAGCCGCTGCCTTTTCCTTAGCCTCAACACCAGCTTCCGCTGCTGCCAGTCCTGCGACGATCTTGGCCGTGCGTGCTTCCATGGCATCATTCAATGGGCCATAAAGAAGCTTCCACAGCACCGTCACCATCAGAATAAAGACAATGATTTGGGCAATAAATGTCAGGTCAATACTCATGAGACCCCCTCGCTTTGATTAGATTCGCTCAACCGGGTTCCTTAGCCAGCAAGGAAAGGATTGGCGAACAGGAACCACAATGCGAAAGCCATGATGATGAACGGGAAAGACTCCATCAGACCTGCGAAGATGAACATATTGAACATCAGCTGTGGGCGCATTTCAGGCTGACGCGCAATGCCTTCCAGCGTCTTGGAACAGATCAGACCCCACCCAATCGCCGAACCCAGGCCTGCAGCGGCCAGAATCACGCCGACCGAAATGGCCGATGCTGCTGTAATAATCGTTGTTGCATCCATGTTGTACTCCTATCCAGTGTAATAGTTATTAATGCTCAGCCGGCTGGTGCGCAATGGACAAGTACACCACCGAAAGAATCATGAAGATAAAGGCTTGCAGCAAGCCGATAAACATGTGGAACAATGACCAGCCCACACCCACAGCCAGACCTGCCAGCTGTGAAACGAAACCGCCGACGCTCATGATGCTCTCCAGATTGCTGGCCAGCAGCAGGGAGGCAATAAGCAGGAAGATCACTTCGCCGGCGAACATATTACCAAAAAGACGGAAGGAAAGTGAAAGCGGCTTGGCCAGTTCTTCCACCAGCTTCAAAGTCAGGTTAAGCGGAATCAGGATAACACCCAGAATCTTGACGACCGGGTTCTTCGAATCGAGCAGCAGGGCGGCAAAAGGCTGCAGCAGCAGCTCTTTCAGGAAGTGGCCCGGCTTGAGCTTGAATTCATAGTACAGTACCAGAATGAATACCGACAACGCCATGGCAACCGGAAGATTCAGATCATTGGTCGGCACCTGACGGAAGGTATGCAGGCCGAACATGCCGGCAACGTGATGCATCAGATACGCCGGCAGAATATCCAGCGAGTTGCACAGAAGAACAAAGATAAAGATCGTCATGGCCAGCGGCGCAACCAGTGGATTGTGAACCGGGAAGTTGTCCTTGACGGTCTGGTTAATGAAATCGATCACCGATTCCATGAAATTCTGGATACCGGTCGGCGCGCCCGCAACAAGCCTGGAGCGGACATACAGTGAAAAAAGAATCAGGCCGGTTGCAATACCCACAGTCAACAGCATGGTGTCGAGATGGATCTGCATAAAAGGATTTGAATCATCGAACGAGTACGACCAATACTGCAAGTGCTCTGCAATGCCGCCGCTATGTCCCTGCTCAGCCAATTCTACGCTCCCTTATGTTTTGTCTATGCTAAATCGCTGCAATGCAGCGAAGAATAACACAGCCTGTGTTACGAATATGCCCAGCGCCACAAAGAGCAGATGCAAGCCCGATGCGCCGGCAATCAACAGGCCAATCAGCAGGCCTGCGAAGCGAAATACCGCGCCCTCGTACAGGGAGCGCTGATCCGCCTCTTCATCCAACCCGGCCACTGCAGCCATGCGGCGATCCATCCATGCGGCATTACCGATCATCAGCAAAACGCCAAACAGAACTGCCAGCCCGGCCATTGGATTCACAAACAGGGCGCATCCAGCGGCGGTTATCACCCCTGCAGCCAGCTGCTTAAGCATAAAGCCGGAAGCCATGTACGGGCTGGCGGCCTGACTGACGGGGCAATCGGAAGACTTTGGAGACCCATTCATGCGAGCATGGCTCAAGTGCGGCGAGCTCCTCCCTCTCAGATTGAACGGGCCGCACTTTAACAGAAGCCCTGCTTCTTTTCAACATGAAACTTCATCGTGCAGGGGGGCCGCATCCGGCCTACTCGTACACCGAGCGCAGGCCTTCAAGGTAGCGATCCCCGCGCCTGACCCGGCCTTCCACGAAGGTATACGGATCTCCGCCCAGACCACGAACCGACGCATAGGCATAAGCAAGCTTCTGCGCCTCGCTCATGCCGGCCCAGTCTTCGGCATCAACGATACCATCGCCGGTAATATCAAACCCTGCATCAACCGACAGACCCCCGGCAGCCCAGCACGGGGCCGCCATAGCGCATGTCGCAAACGCCAGCAAAAAGAACCGGCGCATCAATAGCGGTAGTGATTCGGCTTGTACGGCCCCTCGACCGGCACGCCGATATAGTCAGCCTGCTCCGTGGACAGCTCGGTCAACTGCACGCCAATCTTACCCAGATGCAGGCGAGCCACCTCTTCATCCAGCCGTTTGGGCAGCACATAGACCTCGTTCTTGTACTGACCTGTCTGCTTGAACAGCTCAATCTGAGCCAGCGTCTGATTGGAAAACGAATTGGACATCACGAAACTCGGATGACCGGTAGCACAACCCAGATTCACCAGCCGTCCTTCAGCCAGCAGCGTGATACGCGTGCCATCCGGGAAGATGATCTGATCCACCTGCGGCTTCACATTTTCCCACTTGTACTGACGCAGGCTGGCGCAATCAATCTCGTTATCAAAATGACCGATATTGCAGACAATGGCCTGATCCGGCATGGCCACCATATGATCATGGGTGATCACATGGTAGTTGCCTGTTGTTGTGACAAAGATATTCCCCTGCTTGCAGGCATCGTCCATATCCACCACGCGATAGCCTTCCATGGCCGCCTGCAGGGCACAGATCGGGTCAATCTCGGTCACCCATACCGTCGCCCCCATACCCTTGAATGCCGCCGCACACCCCTTGCCAACATCGCCGTAGCCGAGCACCACGCAAATCTTACCGGCAATCATGACATCGGTTGCACGCTTGATGCCGTCGAGCAACGATTCGCGGCAGCCATACAGGTTATCAAATTTGGATTTGGTCACCGAATCATTCACATTGATGGCCGGGAACGGCAGGTCGCCATCCTCCTGCATCTGATACAGACGATGCACGCCGGTCGTGGTCTCTTCGGTCACACCCTGAATGGCATCGCGACGCGAGCTGTAGTACCCCGGCTGTTCGGCCAGACGCTTTTTGATTGAGGCAAACAGATATTCTTCTTCCTCAGAGCCCGGGTTATCGAGCACGGATGCATCCTGCTCCGCTTTGGCGCCAAGGATCAGCAGCAGTGTTGCATCGCCGCCATCATCGAGAATCATGTTTGGCGTACCGCCGTCATCCCATTCCATAATCCTGTGACAGAATTCCCAGTACTCTTCCAGCGTTTCACCCTTATGAGCGAACACGGGGATGTTTTCAGCCGCAATAGCTGCTGCAGCATGATCCTGAGTGGAGAAGATATTGCATGAAGCCCAGCGCACCTCAGCCCCCAGTGCAGTCAATGTTTCAATCAATACGCCGGTCTGGATGGTCATATGCAGGGAGCCGGCAATGCGCGCGCCCTTCAGAGGCTGCTCTTTCCGGTATTTCTCGCGGATCGCCATCAGACCCGGCATTTCGGTTTCAGCGATAGCCAGTTCCTTGCGGCCCCATGCAATATTTTCCGGCGACATATCCGCCACCTGATAATCTGTAAAAGACATTCTCATACTCCTATTGTTATATGGTCTTATAAAAATATGAGCACGGTTTGAAATGTTTTTCGACTGAGCCTAGCGGCATCCATACCGTCGCAGTGCTCCTCAGTCTGTTGCTTCCATCCTGTAAACTCAGGCGCCGACCGCAGCCTTCAATGCCTCGACCCGGTCGATCTTCTCCCAGGTGAAATCGGGCAATTCACGGCCAAAATGCCCATAAGCGGCCGTGTTACTATAAATCGGACGCAGCAGATCCAGCTGCTGAACAATCCCTTTTGGACGCAAATCAAACACCTCGCGCACAGCCTCGGCGAGCTTCGCCTCATCCGCCGTACCGGTAGAGAAGGTATTTACCATCACACTCAACGGCCGGGCCACGCCGATGGCATAGGCCACCTGCACTTCGCAGCGTTCGGCAAGACCGGCGGCAACGATATTCTTGGCCACATAGCGCATCATGTAACAGGCTGAACGATCCACCTTCGTCGGATCCTTGCCGGAGAATGCGCCGCCGCCGTGATGGCCGAAGCCGCCATAGGTATCAACGATAATCTTGCGCCCGGTCACGCCGCAGTCACCCACCGGCCCGCCGATAACAAAACGACCGGTCGGATTGATATGATAGTCGGTATCGGCATGCAGCAGCCCGGTTGGATCGAGGATCGGCTTGACCACCTCATCCATCACCGCCTCAGTCAGCTGCTTGTGCTCAATATCGGGATTGTGCTGGGTCGACAGAACCACCGCATCAATGGCGACAGGCTTGCCGTTTTCATAACGCACCGTCACCTGTGACTTGGCGTCCGGACGCAGAAAATCGAGCGCGCCGGACTTACGTACAGCGGCCTGCTTTTCCACCAGCTGGTGCGACAGATGAATCGGTGTCGGCATCAGCACATCGGTCTCATTGGAAGCATAACCGAACATCAGCCCCTGATCACCGGCGCCCTGATCGAGATCAAGGCCTTCGCCTTCATTGACGCCGGCAGCGATATCTACCGACTGTTTATCAAGACTGACCAGCACGGCACAGGATTCCCAGTCGAAACCCATTGCAGATGAATTGTAGCCGATCTCACGGATAGCCGTACGCACAATATCCTGATAATCGAGTACGGCCGAAGTGGTGATTTCACCGGCAATCAAAGCCATACCGGTAGTCACCATCGTCTCGCATGCCACGCGGCCATATTTATCCTGCTCCAGAATTGCATCGAGCACGCCATCGGAAATGCGATCAGCCACCTTATCGGGATGTCCTTCGGACACGGACTCGGATGTAAAGACAAAATTTCTACTCATAAATTCCTCGCTAAGTTCACCGGATCACGCCAACAGTTTTATGAATACAAGCCATTAAAAAGGGGGAAGGTGAATTTATCTATGCCATTAATTTTCAAACATGGCCGCGCACCCTAGCCGAAACAGCGCCGGCGACCAAATCAGACTCATTTCATATTGGAAAATACTGTCAGGCCCCGGCAAAGCAACTAACGGCGGCCAAGCAGCAGCGCCAAACCCAGGCCCAGTACTGCCGCAGCAAGCGGGGTGCCCCACGCAGACACGCTGGCCGTTAAGCTCCATGCCAGCCCGGCGCTGGCGCCGGAAACCAGCAGACCGCCAAACACCAGGCTTATTCGGGTTGATTCCGGCAGCATGGATACACGCCCGTCCTCGATATCATCAAGCACCGACTCAATACGCGCCGGCAATGCCAGCCAGCGGCCCAACTGATCCTTCACCTCTTCACCCATCGCCTCGGCGCGACCCATCGGCCCCATGTGCCGCATCGTCCATTCTGTCACCAGCGGCCGGGCCAGCATCCAGATATTGGCCTGGTCGGCAAGTTCCCGGGCCACGCCCTCGATGACCACCATGGTTTTCTGCAACAGCAGCAACTGCGGCTGAGTCTCCATCTTGAAACGCTCGGTGACGGCAAACATGCAGAACAGCAGCTCGGCAATGGAGATTTCCCCCAGCGGCCGGTTAAAGATCGGCATGGCAATCTCGCGCAACGCATCCTCAAAAGCCGAGATATCGGTATCGGCCGGCACATAACCCGCCTCGACATGCACCTCGGCTGCGCGCTTATAATTTTCCTGTAGAAAGGCGAGCATCATATCAGCCAGATAACGCCGCGATTTCATATCCAAACGCCCGACGATACCAAAGTCCACCAGCACGATATCACCGTTGTCAGCCACAAAAATGTTGCCCGGATGCATATCGGCATGGAAATAACCGTCGAAGAAAACCATATGGAAGAACAGTGTCGCGGCTCTCTCGCACAGGCTCAGGCTGTCATGCCCGGCCGCCTGTAGTGCTGCTTTCTCGTCAATGGGAATACCCGAGATGCGTTCGGTGGTCAGCACCTCGGCATGGGTGTATTCCCACAATATATTGGGAACCCGCACGCCCTCGACATCGGCAAAATTCTCGGCAAAGCGGCTGGCATGCGCTGCCTCGGCGCGCAGATTCAGTTCACCGCGAATGGTGCCGGCAAACTCCTCGACCACAGCCGGCGCCTTGAGTCGCCGGTATTCAGGCAGATAGCGGTCGAACAGTCCGGCCAGCAATTTAAGGATGGCCAGATCCGCTTCAATGGTGCGCTTGATATGATCACGGCGAATCTTGACCGCCACCTGCCGGCCGTCGCCAAGTTCGGCAAAGTGCACCTGGGCGATGGAAGCCGCGGCAACCGGCGTCTCATCAAAGCTGAGGAACAGGCCGTCCGGCCCGGTCAACGGGCGCTTGAAACTTAATTCGATGACCCGCTGCACATTGGCAAACGGCTCGGGCGGCACATTATCCTGCAGCTTCTTGAGCTCCATCGCCACATCCAGCGGCAACAGGTCGACACGCGTAGACAGCATCTGTCCAAACTTGATAAAGGTCGGTCCGAGCTTTTCCAGCGCCAGACGAATCTGGGCGCCGAGATCCTTGGGCAACGCATCGCCGCGCAGCATCTGCACGATCCAGACATAGGGATAACCGAACAGCCGCATACGCAAAGCCAGCGCCGCCATACCGTGCGTAGCAAGAATATGGGCAATGCGCAACAGACGCAGATTGCGGTTCCAGCTGGCCGGGAGGTTCATCGGATCGGTTTAATCCCCGGATTGCTGTTCGAGCTTATGCTCAAGGCGCGTGACACGCCCTTTAACACGGCTGATCTTGTGCGACAGCTGCTCTACGCCGGCCTGCCATGTCTGCAGTCGCTCCCCATCGGGAATATCCATATCACGCAGGCTGCTGCTGATCATCTGGTGCGACCCCTCGGCCAGCTTCTGTTCGGTCTCGACCAGCACATGCGCAAGCTTGGCCACACGGCTGCCGAAGAAATCACCGAACGAGGCGCGCAGCTCGCGCTCCCAGTCCAGATCCGCAGCGGCAAACAGCTTCTTGAAACGCAGCATGGCATCCGAATCGCCGGAAAGCTTCAACACCTGCTGGAACACCAGATCGTCCGGATCCTCATGCCCGAAGCACATGCGCGCGAAACCGGCGGTCGTCGCATTCATGCGCACATCGGCTTCACCTTCATGGGAAGCATGCACCCAGGGCTTGCCGCGCGAGAAACCGAGAAACATCACCGCCCCCGTATCACGCACATGAATGCGAAACACCTTGCCTTCAAGATCGGCAATGAACGACTTCAGACTGTCATCACGTGCGAACACCAGCTCCAGTACAGTTGTCATCACCACGCACTGAACCGATATCGGGATCAGCCTCAGCGGCATGAAGAAAATACTCATAGCTTACCTCCGGCTGCCATGCCAGAGCCCGGAAAGAAGCGCATCAAACCTTATACCCCCGGTGCAGGGCAACGATGCCTCCGGTCATATTCTCGTATTTCACCAGATCAAATCCGGCCGCGCGGATCAGTTTTGAAAAACGCTCCTGATCGGGGAACCGGCGGATTGATTCAACCAGATACTGATAGGAACCCCGGTCTCCAGTGACCTTCTCTCCGATCAGCGGAATCACATTAAAGGAATAGGCATCATAGATCATATCAAGCCCCGGCAATGAAGGACGTGAAAACTCCAGGCACATGAACTGGCCGCCGGGCTTGAGTACGCGGTAGAACTCGGCCAGGCCCGCTTCAATATCCAGAAAATTGCGGATGCCGAAAGCGATGGTGACGCAATCGAAGCTGTTATCGGCAAAGGCCAGCGTTGTGCCGTCGGACTGGATGCAATCGGCACGCTCGGGCAACAACCCGGCATCAATCACGCGCTTTGCCCCTTCAGCCAGCATCGGTCCGTTCAGATCGGTCAGCACGACGCGTCCGGACGGGCCCATTTTTTTCGCCAGTCCGATGGCCACATCACCGGAGCCGGCTGCCACATCAAGCACCCGGCTGCCGGCGCCAATGGCCGCGCGGGAAAACATGGTGCGCTTCCACAGCCGGTGCATGCCGCCGCTCATCAGGTCGTTCATAATATCGTACTGGCTGGCCACCGACGAAAACACGCCCATCACGCGCTGCACCTTCTCGGTGCCGCTGACATTCTGATAGCCGAAATGGGTGATGCTGCCGCGCTCTTCCTGCTTCGGGGTCGTAGGTTCGCTGTTTGAATGACTCATGGGTCGCGCATCGTATCAGGAGGCAGACCTCTCTCCAATAAGCGCGCTGCATCTCAGGCCTCATCAGGTCTGTACAGCAGGGCTTGTCTGCGGGGTTTCGAGAACTTCTCAGCAACAACAGCGGTGGACAGACTGTGGATAAACAGTGTATAGATTGTGCATGCAAAAACACCACTATTAGTGGGGATGGATTGCTTGACACCCAATATATAGTGTGTCTACACTGGCGGCCGAGACATCGCTTCAGGCATCTGCAGAACACTGAATCAGTTTTCAGGAAGACAAGCGGATGCCGGAACAGTGTATTGGGGAGGAAGCCGCATGAGCGCAATCAAACAGGCCACAAAGGTCGCCGCTACTAATGAACAGCCGGATAGCACTGCACACAGCAGCGCTGCCGATATCGGCTTTCAGGACGCGTCGCTGGATATCTGGGACAAGAAATATCGCCTGAAGGACAAGTTCGGCCATGCGGTTGATGAGAATATCCAGGCCACCTACGACCGTGTGGCTACAGCCCTCGCTCAGGTCGAGGCCGAGGATGTACGCGAATTCTGGCATAATCGCTTTGTCTGGGCACTGGCCAACGGTGCCATCCCGGCCGGTCGCATCATGTCTAATGCCGGGGCCGAAGCACACAAGCCGGCCACATCCACCATCAACTGCACCGTTTCCGGCACCATCCCCGATTCGATGGACGGTATCCTGTCCATGGTGCATGAGGCCGGCCTGACGCTGAAAGCAGGCTGCGGCATCGGCTATGAATTCTCCACCCTGCGCCCGAAAGGCGCCTATGTATCCGGTGCCGGTGCGTACACCTCCGGGCCGCTGTCCTTCATGGATATCTACGACAAGATGTGCTTCACCGTTTCCTCAGCCGGCGGCCGGCGCGGCGCACAGATGGGCACCTTCGACATCTCACATCCGGATATTATTGATTTCATCCGCGCCAAACGCGAGGACGGGCGTCTGCGCCAGTTCAACCTGTCCTGCCTGATTACCAAAGACTTCATGGAAGCCGTCAAACATGACAGCGACTGGGATCTGGTCTTCCCGGCCAGCCAGACCGAGATGGATGACGAGGATACACGTATCGTCTTCAGACATGTGGCCAATCCGCCCAGAAATGCCATTCAGGATGATCGCGGCCTGACTGCCTGCCGTGTGTACAAGACCATGAAGGCACAGCGTCTGTGGGATGTAATCATGGCCTCCACCTACGATTACGCCGAGCCGGGCTTCATCCTGATCGATGAAGTCAACGATATGAACAACAACTGGTTCTGCGAGGATGTACGCGCCACCAACCCGTGCGGCGAACAGCCGCTGCCGCCCTACGGCGCCTGCCTGCTGGGCAGCGTCAACCTGACCAAGTTTGTGCGCGATCCGTTTACCGATGAGGCTCGTTTCGACTGGGATGCCTACCGCGAGGTGGTCTCTGTATTCACCCGCATGCTGGATAATGTGGTCGAGATCAATGGTCTGCCGCTGGGCAAACAGCGCGACGAAATCATGGCCAAGCGTCGCCACGGCATGGGCTTTCTGGGTCTGGGGTCGGCACTGACCATGCTGCGCACGCCATATGGCACACCCGCATCGCTCGAATTCACCGAACAGATTGCCTATGAAATGGCCAAGACCGGCTTCAAGGCCGGTCTTGAGCTGGCGGAAGAAAAAGGTGTGGCACCGGCGCTGGACAAGGAATACGAGGTAACCGCCGAGATGCTGGCCAAGCGTCCGGAACTGGCCGCTGACGGCATCAAGCTCGGCGAAAGGCTCAGGGGCCGCGTGCTGTGGGGCAGGTATTCCCGTTATATGAAGAAGTTTTCCGAGACCGGCAATCCCGAGGATGCGGCTCTGCTCCATGCCCTGATCGAGAAGGGCTGCCGTTTCACGCACCATTCCTCGATTGCCCCGACCGGCACGATTTCGTTGAGTCTGGCCAATAATGCCTCCAACGGCATTGAGCCAAGTTTCGCGCACCACTATGCCCGCAACGTCATCCGCGAAGGCAAGAAAAGCAAGGAAAAGGTGGATGTATTCTCCTTCGAACTGCTGGCCTACCGCGAGCTGATCAATCCGGAAGCCATGCCATATACCGAGGATGAGGCCAACAAACTGCCGGACTATTTCATCTCCGCCGATGAGGTCACCCCGAAACAGCATGTCGACATTCAGGCCGCGGCCCAGCGCTGGGTCGATTCATCCATATCCAAGACCGCCAATGTGCCGACCGATTTCCCGTATGAGGATTTCAAGGATATCTATCTGTATGCCTATGAGCAGGGCCTGAAGGGCTGCACCACCTTCCGCTTCAACCCGGAAGCCTTCCAGGGTGTGCTGGTCAAGGAAGAGGATCTGGCCAACACCACCTACCGCTTCAAGCTCGATGACGGCAGCGAGATGGAACTCAAGGGCAATGAAGAGGTCGAATACGACGGCGAAATGCATACCGCAGCCAACCTGTTCGATGCCCTGAAAGAAGGGTATTACGGTAAGTTCTGATGGATTTGATTAGATGCAGGATGCAGGCATCCATCATCGATTTTGGCGATACATCCGGTGTCGCAGTGCAACACATTGACTGGCCGGAGCTGAGGTTCCCGCCCATCAATCTGTGGGTCATGGCGACCCTGCCCTGTCAGGTCAAAGACGCCACCCACAACCACCGGAAGCAGCGCCCGGTGTTTTCCACCGGCAAAAACGGGGGAAAAAGAACTGCGCTGCACCATTTGATGTCTCAACAGCGGGCCTCACAGCCGGACAGATGCACGCAGATACAACGCCTGCTGGCCATGCGCTAGGGAGACGGGAGGTGACAATGGCAATCACGAATGCACAGAAAAAACCGTCATGGGCGCATCTGCAGCAGATGTTCCGTGACCACCTCAGGGAAAAGCCGGCAAAGACCGTGCAAGGTCTGACCGACAAACTGGATTTTTGCGGCAATCACCTTGCCGCCCGGACTGGAACCGGCAAGAACAGACACACATGGATGCACACTGAATCCGCAGGAGAATAACTATGGCAACAAAGATAGAGCAGAAGATTACCGGCTTTGAGGTCGTCAAACCGGACAGCGAGAAAGAGCAGCCCAACAATGTGACGGCGATTGCGCCGCTGCTGGAACGCGATGATGTTCTTGAAGGCACCACCTACAAGATCAAGACACCGAACTCCGAGCATGCCATGTACATCACCATCAATGATGTGGTCGTCAATGCCGGCCAGCCGGATGCACACCGTCGCCCGTTCGAGATCTTCATCAACTCCAAGAACATGGAACATTTCATGTGGATTGTGGCGCTCACCCGTATCACCTCGGCTATCTTCCGCAAGGGTGGTGATGTCACTTTCCTGGTTGAGGAACTGAAGGCCGTATTCGATCCCAGAGGCGGTTATTACAAGCGCGGCGGCAAATATATGCCATCCATCGTTGCCGAGATCGGTGAAGTGATTCAACAGCATCTGGTATCCATCGGCATGATGGAAGGCCAGTTGTCCACGCCGGAGCTGGAGGCCAAGCGTCTGGAAGCCACAGAAAAACTTGGCGCCGATGCCGTCGCCAAGGGCAATCTGTGCGACAAGTGCGGCGCCATGGCCGTCATCCGCCTCGACAACTGCAACACCTGCCTGGAGTGTGGTGATTCCAAGTGTGGCTAAGATATCAAATATGTAAACTTATGAGATAGAGCTATATTCTACTCAGAGACCTCTGCACATCCAGTGTTTGAATCGTTGGCGATGTTCCACAGCATTTTTTTCGATTGGCCGGTACATTTCGGAGTTTGCCCCCCAAGGAATTGCTGGAATATCCTGAATCCGTGAATTCAGGGCGCAG
>JAJRTF010000114.1 GCA_021545585.1 Zetaproteobacteria bacterium | reverse complement strand
CGATCGACCTCAGCGAACAGCCTTGCTCCAGACCAAGTTGGATCACGGCACGCTCGCTACTATTCAAGTGACTATAGCTCTTTCCCATCGCAACACTTTACCTCCGTAAAGTGTTGCACTTCTATTTTGAGCCCGCCCAGCTTTCCGGAGCCGTAAACTCGATAAAGATATGCTGCGCCTCGGGAGCAACGCGGCTGACATCATTCTCCAGTTCACGGCGGATCGCATCCAGTTTATGCATGAATCGGATCGCATGAGCGATTTCCTCAGGCGTCATGTCGGCAAACATCGTCTCCTCGCGCAATTCCAGCTCGGCCACAAGCAGCGTATCCTGCGGCGATAAAACAATGCTGTTCACCCGCTGTACCCGCTGCACCTGATCATCAGCCTGCCACAGGCGCATGGCCACATCGTTCACCTCATCATCGGTACGGTTAAGCAGATATTTGCGATTCATCGCGGCCAGGAAATAGGCCAGTCCACCCATCAGCAAGCCGATAAAGATTGCCGCCAGTCCGTCGAACACGGCCGAACCGGTCAACGATGTCAGCAGGATACCGATAAAGGCCAGCAGCAGCCCCAGCACGGCAGCCGAATCCTCAATCAGTACAGCCAGCGTCGTTGGATCGCGGGTTTCAACAAAATACTGGCGCATGGGTTTATGGGCCTCAGCGGCCTGGCGGCGGAATTCACCCAGGGCCACCAGCCAGCTATAGCCCTCAACCAGCAGTGAAATAGCGATAATGAGAAACGGAATCCATGAAATCTCCGGCACATGGTCTTCGCGCAACTGTTCAGCAGCATGCAGGATGGTATAGACGCAGCCGAGGAAGAAGATGGTGACGGCCGAAATCAGGTTCCAGAAATAGCGCTCCTGCCCATATCCGAACTGGTGCTCGGTATCGGCTACCCGCTGACTGCGGCGCAGGCCAAGATACAGCAATCCCTGATTGGCGGTATCAGCCAGTGAATGCACGGCTTCGGCCAGCAGCGCACTGGAGCCGGACAGGATAAAGCCGGTGAACTTGGCCACCGTGACGATACTGTTGCCAACGATAGCGGTCAGAACTGTTTTCATTGAGCCGTGTGACATGAGCAAATCTCCTGATTGAACTGCCAAGCAGCGCAGCGATACAGCCCTTCCCTGCCTTCGATTGACAAGCTAAACTGCAAGCATGTGGACCTACCAGCATTCATCCTTCGCCGTGCACCAGCTGGCGGCCCTGAGCGATAACTATATCTATCTGATAGCGCCGCACAATTCACAGCTGCTTGCAGCGGTCGATCCGGCCGAGGCGGAGCCGGTCATCGCGGTCTGCACGGAGCTTGGCCGACCCCTGACGCATATCTTCAACACCCACCACCACTGGGATCATACCGGTGCCAACGATGCGCTGAAATCCAGCTATGACTGCACCATCATCGGCAATGCCAACGATGCCGCACGCATCCCCGGCATGGATGTACAACTGCAACCCGGCCGGCCCTGGTCATGGGCAGGGCTGGAGATACAGATCATGGATGTACCCGGTCATACCCTCGGCCATATCGCTTATCTGATCGAGGATGCACTGTTCTGCGGCGATACACTGTTCGGCGCCGGCTGCGGACGCCTGTTTGAAGGCACCCCGGCCCAGATGTGGCAAAGCCTGAGCAGCCTGGCTTCGCTGCCCGATGCTGTCCAGGTGTACTGCGCACATGAATATACGCTGGCCAACCTGCGCTTTGCCACCGGGGTGGATAGCGGCAACACAGCCCTTTCCCGGCGCCTGCAAACCGATGCGGACAAGCGCGAACACGGGCAGCCGACCATTCCATCCACGATCGGCATTGAAAGGAGCACCAACCCCTTCCTGCGCCCGGCCGACGCATCCTTCTGTACGGCCTATGCCGAAGGGGCGGGAATCGCCGCCGATGCGTTGAGCGTGTTTACCGACATCCGCAAGCGCAAGGATCACTGGTAGGCGGCAGAAGCATCATTAAACCTTCACAGGCCTTAAACCTCCACATGCCTTAAAAATTCTGCACTTTCCTCCGGAATCGAGGCATTGATATACATGCCGGAGCCCAGCTCAAACCCGGCCGGCTGACTCAGGCGCGGCACCAGACTGATATACCAGTGAAAATATTCCGTCGCCGATGCGCGCGGCGACTCGGAGCGGATGACATAATTGAAGCTGGGATTATCCAGACCCGCATACAGTTTTGCTAAAACATGCTGCATATGCCGAGCCAGATCACGGAGTTCATCCCCGCTGATATCCCCGAAACTGACACTGTGGCGTCTGGGAAAAATCCAGATGTGAAACGGTGACAGCGCTGCATATGGGATAAATGTTACGAAATATTCGCTTTCCAGCACGATTCGACAAGCCGCAGCCAGTTCATCGGCCAGCGTGGCGCACATCAGACATTCGCCATGCTCATCGGCATAGCGCCTGTAGGCATCCAGCCGGTCGCACACCTGCATCGGTGTCATGGGCAGGGCAATAATCTGCGAATGCGGGTGCTGCAGCGATGTGCCGGCCGCCTCACCGTGATTCTTGAAGATAATCACATGCTCGATATCCGCATCCTGATACAGTATATCAAAGCGCGTCTTGTAGGCGCGCAACAGCCGTATCACCTCATCCTGCTGCATATGGGCGATATAGCAGTCATGTCGCGGCGTTTCGATGACCACCTCATGCCGTCCATAGCCGTCCATGCTGTGATTGCGGCCGTCCCGATACTGCTCGTGGCTCCCATCCCCGGACAATGTAGCAAACTTGTTCGGCACTACACGCAGCTGCCAGCCTTCCTCGCCTTCGATGCGCATGATTTCATCGGGCGTCAGTTCTTCACCGCCCGGGCAGAACGGGCATCCGGCAGCATCGGGAGGCTTCTGTTTGCGCCGCTGTGCGGCAAACTCGTCCGGACGCCGGGCGCGATCAGTGGCGATAATGACCCACTCGCGCGTTATCAGGTTCAATCGCAGCTCGGACATCGGTGGAATCAATCCCTACGCAATTTATCCGATACCGCCATCGGCGTTGGATAATTCAACATGATCAGATATGGTGAAATCAGAAAGGTAATCAGTGTGGCCAGCTGGATCAGATTGGCCGCATCGTTACCGATCACGCCCATGTCGGTGGCCAGTACGGCGATCAGCAACGAGAACTCACTGGATTGCCCCAGTCGCACTCCGACCTCTCCGGCACGCTGTTTCTTCTCTCCGGACTTAAGCAGCAGGAAACGGTAAATCCACGGTTTCACGATTAGTACAATCGCCGCCAGCACCAGTGCCGGGATCATCACCTCGCCAAGCACATCCAGCTCGAAGCCCGCCCCCACCGAAAAGAAAAAAAGGATCAGGAAAA
The DNA here is from genome assembly GCA_021545585.1 of Zetaproteobacteria bacterium. Classification (GTDB taxonomy): domain Bacteria; phylum Pseudomonadota; class Zetaproteobacteria; order Mariprofundales; family Mariprofundaceae; genus JAJRVH01. The sequence goes on along the minus strand of JAJRTF010000114.1, from coordinate 2,179 downwards.
AATCCCGCAGCGGTTTCAGGCTTTCAGAGATAAACAGTGAAATCTGATGTTTGGCCAGCACCACGCCGGCAATAAATGCGCCGATTTCCGGCAACAGGTTCATCATCTCACCCAGCTCCGCCATACCCAGACACCAGCCGATAGCGAGCAGAAAGACATATTCCTTGATCTTGTCAAAGCGACGCATCAGTGGAATCAAAAGCCAGGTTTCCAGCACATAGGCAAGTATGAACAGCAACGGGAAGGCCAGCAGAGGAAAGCTGGCGGCAAACCAGGAGACATCGCCCTTCCCCAGCACCTCAATGAACTGCAACAGGAAGATGGCCAGCAGGTCCTGCAACAGCAGGATACTGATAATGATCTCACCGGTACGCTGATGATGCAGTACCGTGGTCGGCAACAGCTTCAGGCCGATAATGGTGCTTGAGAATACCAGCGACATCCCAACCAGCAGGCTCTCGAGAATATTCAGACCGAACAGCGAGGCAATCACGCCACCGATGCCGACAAACAGCAGCGAGCTGACCAGTGTCACCAGTGCCGACTCGCGCACCATCTTGCTCAGCTTCTGCAGTGGCAGATTCAGACCCAGCAGAAACAGCAGGAACAGGATGCCGATATTGGCCACCTGATTGACAAAATAAGAGTCCGGAATCACCTCGAATACCGGCCCGAGCAGCAGGCCCAGAACAACATAGCTGACCAGCAGTGCCTGACGCGCATACAGCGCCAGCGTGGCCAGCACGGCCGCGCCGAAGAAGATCAGGAAGATGGTGAAGATCAGACTATCAGATTCCATTCGATACCTGTCCGCCGCAATCAATCAAATGTTTAGCAAGGCCGGGACACATGCAAAGAGTGTAGCACAGGCCATGCCTGCCTGCTCGGCCAACCCGATGTCCCGCACAGGGCCAACCATGTTGGCTGGCCCTGTATGATTACCAGGTCAGCGTCACCGTCTGGATTATCGGAGTGCCATTTACGCTAAAGCTGATGGTATCAGATGCCCCAGCGGCGCCTGCAATAAAGGTGAATTCATAGCTGCCATCGCCGAGATCACGGACAGTACCCAGCGTTCCGGTCTGGGGACCACCCTGCGCTCCACTCACCCTCATACCGCTGCCGAGCAGGCCGTTTAGGGCATCTTTCGGGGTCACTGTAATAGTCGTCGAGCCAAATGCTGTCAGGGCGGTCTGCGCAGCCGCAACTGTTGTCTTTGCGGCGCTCACTGTTTGTGATGCAGTCGCATGATGGTAACCAAGATCAAGCTGGTTAATATCTATCAGACTGGTTTGTGCATATGGGTTGGCTGCCAAATATCCAACACTGGCGACTGTTGCTCCGCTTAAGTCCGCATTCACAGCTGGTGACACAATCCCGGTATTACCATTCGCACCACTACCATCACTCAGATACCAGTTGGCGGCTACCTGCGGATCAGCATAGATATCCCCTGTTCCTGCCAACGAGCCATCCGTTGTCAGGTTGTAGCTATCAGATAGCACCGCACTGGTGTAAACATCGTTCAACACGCCGTTTGAATCGAGATTGCTAGCAAAAATATTATCAGTCATGATAACCGTTGATCCTGCATCAACACGAATACCTGCGCCAAGTGCACCTGCGTTGGTGATTCTATTGTCTGCAACCGTATTGCCCAGCAAGCTTGCCTTACCGCCGCCAACCACATGAATGCCGCCACCGCCAGTCACAGAACGGTCTTCATTATTCACAATCAGATTGTTCCGGATCGTAACCCCTGCTGTGGCATTCGAATCGACTTTGATGCCAGCTCCATCACTCCCTGCACTGAAGCCATTACCTGCAATCAGGTTATGCTCGATCGCACTACCGGCCGCAGCACCACTGACGTAAATTCCCCGTGTACTGTTAACAAAGTTATTATTGCTAATCGTCACCAGCCCGGCATTACTCGCAGGGTTATTATTCAAGCCGAGACTCAATGCTGGCGCAGCAACCACTCCTGTGATGGTACTGCCATTTAATGACAGGCCCGCCTGCGTAACAACCTGGACGCCTTTACCACCTGTAAACGTCATATTGGAAATGGTCGGGTTCACACCCGTTCCACTCAGATATGCAACCGCCCGAGAAGTCTGAACACCGCTGATGCTGCCGCCATTAAATTGGGCGCCAATCACCCCTGTACCGGAGGTGG
>JAJRTF010000113.1 GCA_021545585.1 Zetaproteobacteria bacterium | reverse complement strand
TCTGGCCCTTGAGCGCATCCAGCGCTACCCGTGCCTTGAATTCCTTGCTGTAACTTTGCCGTGCCATGTGTCTCTCCTTTTGCCGGAAAGCACACCTTAATACACCTTAACCTACTGTCCCATTCTTGGGGGCCACTTCAGTCGGGTGTTGAGGATGACTGGCTAAAGGTGAAGTCGCTGTTCAACCCATCGGGTATCCAATAGCGGAGTAAATTAGAGATCTTTGATCATTCTCGCCTGATCGGCGGCGTTGCCGATATAGGTGGCCGGGGTCATGTCCATCAGTCGCTGTTTGGCATCGGCGGGAATATCCAGCGTGCTGACAAATTCGCGCAGGCGTTCGGGGGTAATGCCTTTGCCGCGGGTCAGAGCCTTCATCTGTTCATATGGATTTTCCAGCCCATAGCGGCGCATGACGGTCTGCACGGCTTCGCCCAGAATCTCCCATGTGGCATCCAGGTCGGCAGCCAGTGCTGTTTCGTTAACCTGCAGTTTCCCCAGACCTTTCATGGCCGAGGCATAGGCCAGTACGGAATAGCCAAAGCCGACACCGAGGTTTCTCAGCACGGTGGAATCGGTCAGGTCACGCTGCCAGCGGGAAACCGGCAGCTTGGCGGACAGATGCCCCATGACGGCATTGGCGAGTCCCAGGTTGCCCTCGGCATTTTCGAAATCGATCGGATTGACCTTGTGCGGCATGGTGGATGAACCAACTTCACCGGCAAAGACCGTTTGTTTGAAATAGCCAAGCGAGATATAGCCCCAGATGTCGCGGCAGGCATCAATCAGGATGGTGTTAAAGCGGCAGACTGCATCATTGAGCTCAGCAACATAATCATGCGGCTCGATCTGGGTGGTATAGGGGTTGAAATTCAGCCCCAGCGATTCAACAAAGTCTCTGGCAACAGTCGGCCAGTCGAGTTCTGGATAGCTGGCCATGTGGGCATTGTAATTACCGACTGCACCATTGATTTTTCCGAGAATTTCGACACCGGCAATTTGCTTGCGCTGACGCTGCATGCGATAGGAGATATTGGCCCATTCCTTGCCGACAGTGGTTGGGGATGCAGGCTGACCATGGGTGCGGGCGAGCAGAGGAATATTGGCCATATCCACGGCCATGTCACTGAACCTGGCAGTCAGCGTATCAAGTTCCGGCAACAGAATCTCATCACGAGCCTGTTTCAGCATCAGGGCGTAGGAGAGATTATTGATGTCTTCCGATGTGCAGGCAAAGTGGAAAAACTCAGAAATACCTGCCAGTTCTGCATGCTCGGCAACCTTTTCCTTGAGAAAATACTCCACGGCTTTCACATCATGATTGGTGGTGGATTCGATATCCTTAACCCGGATTGCATCGGCTTCAGAAAAGTCATGGATGATGCTATCGAGGAACAGGGATGCCTGATCAGAGAAGGCCGCCACCTCAGTGATTGCATGATTGGAGGCCAGCATTTGCAGCCAGCGAACTTCAACGGTTACACGGGCCTTGATCAGACCATATTCGCTGAAAATCGGGCGCAGTGCACTGATCTTGCCTGCATAGCGGCCATCAAGCGGTGATAGTGCGGTGAGGGTAGAAACCTGCATGTGGACTCCGGTCAGGCATGGGGATGGGGGTCCCATGCCATTGTATTATGGGCTGCGAAGGGTACACCGGCACGATTATTTTTCCACAGCATCAAGGTTATCGGGATCAAAATGTAAGTACCTTAAAGCATCCATGATGGTTTGTGTCTGACGAGGGGGGCATCAGCGGGGCTTGCAGGATGGGAAAAACCCTTTTAATCTACGTTTCCGGTATGTTGCCGAAGGGGGCGGGATGAGGTCTTATTTTCTGACATGGTTGCTGCTTATGTCTTCGGGACTGTGGATGATTACCGAAGCCATATCTGCTGAAGCGGATGCTGCCAGTGCTGCCGGCACCGCCGTTGAGCAGACTGTTGCAGCTGAGTCTGTGCCCGATGTGGCCCATGGTAAGCAGATATTTCAAACCATCTGCAGTCACTGCCACCATGCCGATCATAGTACCAGCGCTGTGGGGGCGCCGGGACTGATGGATGTACTTGATCGTCATGATGAGGCCTGGTTGCATCAGTGGCTTCAGGGGCCGGAAGCCTTTTCAAAAAAGGATGAAACTGCTCAGGCGCTGGTTGAATCCAATCCCTTCGGGCTGATTATGCCGACCCTGCCGGAAATGCAGGATGAAAAGAATCGACAGGATATTATCGCTTTTTTAAAGACGCTGAAAAGCGAATAGCTTATTCAGGCCTTGAGGCGAACCACTGAAGTTTCGGCCATATTCCCGTTAAACGATAACGATTCTTATCTTCTGAAAATGTAGCATGGGTTTCACCGCTGGCTGATATCTGGCCGCTACCGCGATAAAGTTGTGTGCCGTGCAGCAGGCTGATGCTCCGGATATTCATGTACTCACCCCGGACACGAAAACGGCCTTCGAGCTTCCTGAACGCATAAGCACTGACCGCTGGTGTGGAGAGTCCCATTTTTTCCACCAGAGAACTGGCGTCCCCTTGCCTTGACCATCCGCCATCGTAAATAAGAATATCACCGTTACTGCCTTTCCAGTCACCCATATGGGTTGCAGGCAGCATGCCTTGCAGTTGCAGGTTGGCGTGCAGCCGGCCTTGAGCGCTGAATCCCAGCCATGCCTCCAGGCCTGAAAGTTTGTCCAGTTTGATGTTTTTGGCGCGCAGTTTTCCGAGTGTGCGTAATCCTGACGGTAGTGGAATCATCTTCAGCTTCGGTGAGCTGACAAGGCCTCCGCCGATTTGCGCCTGAAATTTCCTGATGGTGATTTCGCCATGTTCGAGCCTGTATTCGCCGCTGATTTCCTGCCATGAGTTGCCGAGTAGTTTGACATGCCCCTGCTGAATATGTCCGGATAGCTGCACCTGTTTCCATGCCTTCGGCACATCGGGCATCTGTTGCCAGTCCAGCGCTGAGGACAGAATATCCAGTTTTCCGGCATGATGGAAAAAATCATAGTCGCCTTTCAGATCCGCATGGCCGTGGATGCCCTGGATATGCAGATGGTTGCTGGTGAAGCTTCCCTGATTCGCATGCATGGCTCCGCTTGCCTGCCACACCTTTGTGCCCAGTCTCTGAAGATTCAGTGTGCCGCCGGCATGTGTGACCCAGGGCCAGAGGTCCGGACTTTTTCTGTCCCACTGGCTGGTGAATGAGCCGTTGATCTGGCCATGGAAGTCCGGCAACAGGCCGGGTAACTGCAGGGCCTGTTTCTGCAAGGCATCGAAATCAAGACTCAGTCCCTTGCTGTTGAGCTTGTAAGTCTTTGAATCGCTTTGCCATTCCAGTGCTTCGACGCGTGAGTTGTGTAATCGGCATTGAGCAAGTTTTGCCTTGATATGTTTATCATGGCGTTCTCCCCACCAGCGAATACTGGCCTGGCAAGAGGCTCTGGTTGCTGCCGGTTTGACAAACAGTGGATGCCGGATGTCTGCATGTTCCGCATCAAGATTTACTTTCAGGGTCTGATCGGCCTCGCTCCGACCCAATTCGATACTGCCCGAGATAAAACCGTCACCTTTGAGTTCCGGTTTCAGATGCCATGTGGACAGGAGGATATTGGCGAGCGCCGGCCAGCTGCCCTCGAGGCGATGGCTTTGCAGCCGGGCTGTAGTACGTTCTTTTTTACGTCTCAGGGTAAAGGCCAGTGCATCATTGCTGTGTGCGAAAGCAGCTTTGCCGCTGATCTGCCATGTTTTTTTCGTACCCGTGGCCCGGGCATGCTCAATGCTGATGTCCGGCAGTGTGATATTACGCTGATCACCGCGATAGGATGGTTTGAGCAGCTGCAAGCGGATATCGGCCTGCCATGCGGATGGCTGCCACTGGATATCGCTTTGTATACTGGTTTTTGCACTAAGTCGTTGATTGCCTTCCGGTATTGCTGGGAAAAGCTTCACCCAGGTTGAAAGAGGCATGTTTTTGGCCTTGATACTGCTCTTGCATGTCGATTTCAGACATTGGCCGTTAATGGCAATGGCGGTTTTGTCATCAAAATGAATAAAACTGTCGCGCCATTCCATGCGCTCATCGCTGGGATGTATGAGCTTGCCGCGCAGTCGCAATGGATGTTCAAAACGGGAGCTTTGCAATGCCATTTCACCGAATAGGGACCACGCATGGCGACCGGTGATATCGAGGGTCAGAGATCCGCTGACATGATTGGCCGTATGACCGAACCAGCTTGCCAGCATGTCCGGTGCAAAAGGTTGCAGGGCAGATACGCTGACATGGTTAAGCTTCAGCTTTCCAAAACCTGCCGTGACTTCGCCCTGGCGGAAATTCAGCCGCCCATGTCCACGCAGGCTTTGTTCATTCTGCTTTGCCTGTAATTCCCACAATGTTTCTCTGTCGTTGCCGATATCGCGCAGGTCCAGATAAATATTGTCCAGGATGTCGAGGCCGTTATCGGTGAGCAGGTGACAGTGAATCAACTGAATACGCTCCACCGGTAAGGCGGCCAGTCCTCCGGCTTTGGCGTCAAGCATGGCCGAAGGCGCAAGGGTGAAGGTTCCAAGATGAATCGCCAGAGCGGAAATTTCGATCTTTCCGAGCAATAGCGGTAACAGATGCACGCCGACATCGATATGTTCGGCCTGCATGCTGAAGGATGGCGCCTGCAGCTTTACACCCTCCAGGCGCAGGCCCAGTCCGTGCATAAAACTGATGCGGGAACTTTGTATCTCCAGCGTGGTATCAGGCAGCCTGCTGCTTTGCTCGGCGATATAAGCCTGTAAATCAACGGGGTCAAGCCGGTACCACAGAAGCAGTGTCAGGGCTGCCAGCCCTGCGCCGGCCATGACGATCCTGCGCAGGGTAAAACTCATGCGGATCAGCCTTTCAGCAGTTCTTGCAGGCGCTGGTTAACCATGCCCGGGTTGGCTTTGCCCTTCGAGGCCTTCATGACCTGGCCGACAAAGAAGCCGAGCAACTTGTCCTTGCCGCCACGATATCCGGCGACCTGATCAGGGTTGGCATTCATGATTTCGGTAATAATGGCGTCAATAGCGCCGCTATCACTGACCTGTTTGAGCCCCTTGGCTTCAATAATGGCATCGGCATCATCATCCGCTTCCATCATTGCATCGAGTACATCCTTGGCAATCTTGCCCGAGATGGTGTTGTCGGCAATGCGTTCGAGCAGCCCGGCCAGACGCTGTGACGAAACAGGGGAGTCGGAGATATCCATGCCTTTTTCTTTCAGACGGCCGAGCAACTCATTGGCTAGCCAGTTGGCGCAGCGTTTCGGGTCGGCCGGGTGAGCGGCAACCAGGGCTTCGAAAAATGATGCCAGTTCACGGGTCTGGCTCAATACATCGGCATCATAGGGTGAAAGACCATACTCGGTTTCAAAACGTTTACGCAGCTGGCCGGGTAGCTCCGGCATGGCTGCACGAATGGCTTCCAGCTCGTCCCTGGACATACGCAGGGGCGGTAGATCCGGTTCAGGGAAGTAGCGGTAGTCATGCGCTTCTTCCTTGCTGCGCATGGAACGGGACTCCCCTTTAACGGAATCATACAGGCGTGTCTCCTGCACGACTTCGCCGCCATCCTCGATCAGCTCAATCTGACGGATTACTTCATATTCAATGGCCTGCTTGATAAAGCGGAAGGAATTCAGGTTCTTGAGTTCGGCACGGGTACCGAACGGTGTGCCGGGTTGATGTACCGAAACATTGGCATCGCAGCGGAACTGGCCTTTTTCCATGTTGGCGCCGGATACATCAAGGAATGATATCAGCTGATGCAGCTGTTTCAGATAAGCAATGGCTTCATCGGCCGAGCGCATGTCAGGCTCGGAAACAATCTCCATCAGCGGTACGCCCGAGCGGTTCAGGTCGATATGCGATACACCATCCAGGCCTTCGTGCATGGATTTGCCGGCATCTTCTTCCATATGGATGCGGGTAATGCCGATGCGCTTCTCACCGCCATCCTTGGTCGGGATATCGAGATAACCGTTCTCGACCAGCGGCAGCGGGAACTGGGTAATCTGATAGCCCTTGGGTAGATCGGGATAGAAGTAGTTTTTGCGGTCAAACTTGGATTCAAGGTTGATATCGGCGTTGATAGCAAGGCCTGTTAACGCGGTCTTTTTGGCGGCTTCCATATTCAGCACAGGCAACTGGCCGGGCATGCCCAGGCATACCGGGCAGGTCTGGGTATTCGGTTCAGTACCAAATTCGGTAGAGCAGCCGCAGAATGCTTTGGTTTTGGAGTTGACCTGAACGTGAACTTCCAGGCCGATGACGACTTCCCAGCTCATTTGGCACCTCCGGTATTGCCGCCAAAGGTAGCCGGCGTTTTGTTGCTCCAGTCCGTGGCTGTCTCATAGGCAGATGCAGCCGAGAGCAGGCGATCCTCGCACCAGGCCGGGGTAATCCACTGCAGGCCGACAGGCAGATCATGGGCGAAGCCGCACGGCTGTGACAGGCCCGGCAGGCCGGCGAGGTTGACGGCAATGGTGAAGATGTCGGACAGGTACATGGTTAGCGGGTCATCGGTTTTTTCGCCGATACGAAAGGCGGCGATCGGGCTGGTTGGTGTAGCGATGACATCGACCTTTTCGAAGGCATCCAGGAAATCCTTCCGGATCAGCGTTCGCACCTGCTGCGCCTTGATGTAATAGGCATCGTAGTAGCCCGAGGATAGTGCAAATGCCCCGGTCAGGATGCGGCGTTTTACTTCAGCGCCAAAGCCTTCATCGCGGCTGCGGGTGTACATGTCGAGCAGATCTTCGGGTTCATCGCAACGATGGCCGAAACGCACCGCATCATAGCGTGACAGGTTGGCCGAGGCTTCGGACGGCGCAATAACATAATAGGCAGCCACAGCTGACTCGGTATGCGGTAGGCTGATATCGACGATTTCAGCGCCCAGTTCCTTACATTTCTCAAGTGCTTTTTCGATGCATGTACGCACCTCGATGTCCATACCGTCGACAAAATATTCCTTCGGCTTGCCGATTTTCAGGCCCTTCATGTTCGTTTTGTCACAGGCGCCGAGCCAGTCGACTTGCGGTGCATTCATGACTGAAGTCGAATCCATCGGGTCATGGCCGGCAATGGCGGCTGTGATCATCGCCGCATCCCGCACCGTGCGGGTCATCGGGCCTGCCTGATCGAGTGAGGAGGCAAAGGCAATGATGCCGCGACGTGATACACGGCCATAGGTTGGTTTCAGGCCGGTAATGCCGCATACCGATGCAGGCTGACGAATCGAGCCGCCGGTATCGGTACCCAGAGCTGCCGGTGTGAGGGCCGCGGCTACAGCAGCAGCCGAACCGCCGGAAGATCCGCCCGGGATACGATCGGTGTCCCACGGATTGCGGCAGGGGCCGAAGGCCGAGGTTTCGGTCGAGGAACCCATGGCGAATTCATCCATGTTGGTTTTGCCGACCAGCACGGCGCCGGCTTCTTTCAGCCTGGTGATGACGTGTGCGTCATACGGTGCATGAAAATCTTTAAGGATGTTCGAGCAGCACTGGGTCGGACCGTCCTGGGTGCAGAAGATATCTTTCACGGCAATCGGCAGCCCCTCAAGGGCACGCGCTTCATGCTTGCTGCGATAGGCATCCGATGCTTCGGCCTGCTCCAGCACATGCGCCGGATCAATATCAACAAAGGCATTGAGCTCATCATTATGGGCGGCAATGCGATCCAGATAACGGGTCGCCAGCTCTTTGGCTGTGGTTTCGCCGTTATCGAGCTGTGCCTTGAGTTTGGAAAGAGAGGTAAATGACATTATTCGATCACCTTTGGCACGACATACAGGCCGGATTCGATTTTGGGGGCACAGGACTGCAGAGACTCGCGGCGATTTGTATTGGTTACCACATCAATGCGCTGTGGCAGGGCAACATCATGCGGATGTGCCGTTGGTTCCACGCCATCAGTATTCACTGAAGCAAGCTGTTCCACATAGCCGATAATATTGTTCATTTGCGGGCCAAGTTCGCCGGCTTCGTCATCCGTCAGACGGATACGGGCCAGCATGGCGACTTTTTTGACATCTATTTCCATGATTGACTGCCTTGTTAGAAAATTGGGGGCGAAGCATAGCCCCATTGTTCGCATCACTCCACCCGCTTCATGTATGGGCGATACGCCGGGATGGCTCGAGCTTATGGGTCAGGCAGCTGAGTCTGTTACCGATTCGAAAGCCTCAAGTCTGGTTGGAGCTATGAACCACTCCTTCGGCGTCTGGCCGGCCTTGGCATGCGCCTGTCGGAAGGATTCGGATTTTGTCCATGCTGCGAACGCATCACGCGATTCCCATAAGGTCATGACCACATGTTGCCCGGATGTGCTTTCTGCAGGTCTGAGCACGGTGTTGCGGATGAATCCTGGCTCCCTGTCGATCAGACCGGCGCGATTCCGGAACCTCTTTTCAAAATCATCCCAGTACTTCGGGTCAATGGTAAAACGATTCATAGTGACAAACATGTTCATTTCCTCGCTTGAAACAGTCAGTGGTCAAACACGCCCATGCGAAAGCGCGTACCCTGATAATTCAGGATAATGCCGTGTTCGGTGATTTCTTCCAGGGCCGCGCCATTATTCAGTCTCTGCCCTTCGCGATGGACATGACCGTTGATAATCACCATGCGGGATGAGGGGTTGGCATCATAGATATGCCCCTCGATATGGATAGATGGCAGGCTTTGCTGGATGTTTACCGGCAAATCAGCCCGCAACGGAACGGAAGCGGCAGGAATGCTTGCTGCAGGCATGGCCTGTTTTTCCGCTACTGGAGCCTGAACAGGGGCGGCGTCAGACTGTTCGCGACTGAGTGCGACCACGGTATGCCTGGCCATGGGCGCAGGCGATGTTTTTTGAGCCACATGGGGCCGGGCCGGATCAGGTTTGATCACTTTGCGTGGTTGGGAAACAGGCATCATTGAGGCGGGGGCGTTTTGAAGCGCGGGGTTGATTGGAGCCTCGGTTTTAAGGGCGGGTTGGGGCGGGATTTGATCCCGCTGGAAAAGCGTGAATAACCATCCGCCGGCAATCAGACATGCGACCGCCAGCAGAACGAATCTTCCTGTTCTTGATCGGTGAGTCATGCGCGGTGTTGCAAGCTGCACGGGGCTTTCACTGAGGGAGGCCATGCGTTGTTCATCCGATTTCTTCAGGGCATCGAGGATATATGACATCAGCCGGCATCCCCCTGATGCATCAGTCTTGGCCCCTGGGCTTTTACTGTATCATTGATCTGCATCAGGGTCAGAGGGCCGGCTGCACCATCGGGATGCAGGCCATGATGACGCTGGAAGTCCTTGATGCGGCTGACCAGCACGGCATCCATACGCGTGCTGGTGTGCGTTGGTATTAACTGGCCCTGAATCCGATCCAGCCGGCTAACCAGCCAGCTGACGGCAGCACCGTTATCGCCGGGACGCAGGGTGTCGGTGAATCCGTCTGGTGTTTGCCAGAGCAAGGTGAATTCGCCAAACCAGTGCTGTTCCAGATCATGCAGGGAAACCTGCCATTGCCGGTCGCCCAGTTGCAGCGTGGCGGTATCCTTGTTGATCGCGGTCAATACAGCAAAACGATCCGAATCGGCGTCTGTCAGACGGATGATTGCAGGGCGGTTGAGGCTTTTCACCAGTCCCCAGTCGCCTCGCTGTTGCAGACACTTCAGCCCATGCTCGATGACCTGAGCACAGGGCTCCTGATCCGGAGCGATGGTGACCCCGGGTCTCCAGAGATGCACAAGGGTCTGGTAGGCCATTTGTCTGCTTCCCAGCCTGTCGATGTCCTGCCAGGTGAAGGCAGCCTGCCCGGCAACTTTCGCAGCGGCCTGTTCCTGGGCGGGGGAGGACTTGTCCATGCCCGTGTTCGGCATGGCAGCGATGGCCGGAGTGGTTTCTGAAGAAAGTCGTTCGATGGCAGCCGGTGGGCGATGATCGAAAAACAGGATGCCGGATTGCATGAGAGCGATCATCAGCAGGCCAGCCAATGCCGAAGCGATCAGGGCGTAACGCAGGGGACGATGCTGTGCCGTTGTGCCGAACATCTCATTGGCAGCCTGTCGCACATGGCGGCTTTCAACCATCTGCTTTTCGCCGGCATAAGTGCCGAGCAGGGATCGGTCACAGAGAAGGTTGATCAGGCGTGGAATGCCGCGGCTGAGTCGGTGGATATCGCGTATGGCGCTTTGCCTGAACAGCGGGCGCTCTGTGCCGGCAACGCCAAGCCTGTGACGGATATAGGCATCGGTTTCGCTGCGCGTCAAAGGGTGCAGGTGATAGCGGGCTGTAATGCGCTGCGCCAGCTGGCGCATATCATGGCGGGCAAGCATGTCCTTGAGTTCGTCCTGTCCGAGCAGCACGATCTGCAAAAGCTTACGTTCGTTGGTTTCCAGATTGGTCAGAAGGCGCAGCTGCTCAAGCACTTCAGGTGAAAGGTTTTGTGCTTCATCGATCATCAGCACGGTATTGCGGCCATGGGCATGTGCATCCATCAGCGCCTGGCTGAGAAGATCGGTAAATATCTTGATACTTTGCGTATTCGGCGGATAGTCGATATGCAACTCGTCGCAGATAGTGGCCAGCAACTCCTCAGCCGACAGTTTCGGATTAACGATCCAGGCCAGACATGTGTCCGCGGGAATATCTTCCAGCAGCTTGCGACTTATGGTGGTTTTGCCGGTTCCGACCTCGCCGGTAAGCACCACAATCCCGCCTTCGCCACGCAAGCCGAAAATGAGATGTGCGAGAGCCTCCTGATGTCGTTTGCCGAGGTAGAGATAGCGCGGATTTGGTGCAATCGAGAACGGCGGCTCTTGCAGATGAAAGTGATGTAAATACATCAGTCTTCATCCTGTGCTATGACCCATGCACCGATATCACGGTAAACGGGCAGCGCGTTGAAAGGGTTTCGCCTGATAAATGGATTGAACCAGAAATCGCGTCCGATAAGCTCAAAATGATCGGCAGGCAGGGTGGCGATATGTTCTCCCCACATGGCTGATGGCACCGACACCTGGGAGTCATTATCGCCTTCATGTTCAGCAATCACACGCCCGTAGTGGCGTGTGATCCACGGCTGTTCACTGATTGCGCGACTGGCGCTGTAACTGCGGTAAATCACGCCCGCCTGATCGGCTGTGGCGCGATTAAAAGCACTCATATTTTCAAGGGTCAGGGCGCGTATACTTGGAAAAATCACGAAGGGAGAAAGATGTGAGCAGACGTAATCCGAAGCGGATGAACCGCGGTGCGGAGTCGCCAGAGTAGTCAGGCTGGCAACTTTTTCAGCCCCGCCGAGATGATGGATGAAATACCGGGCATCGAGCCCGCCCATCGAATGCGCTACCAGATGCAGGGGGCCTTCTTCATCGGAAAGCTGCCTGGCCAACACGGCGGAACGCTTCTCGATGTTGCCGGCCCATGGAAGGGATGGCGCCAGTACGCGAAGCCCCATACTCTCGAACAGTTGCCGGATGCCATGAAAATATTCCATCCACAGAAAGCGGCTGAAGCCGAACAGCCCGTGAATCAGAACAACGGTATGCGGCTCAGTCATGCAGGGTGATGCAAACAGGTCTAGCTTTTCTGACCACGAAAACGCAGCAGTGATAATTGCGGTGAACGAGGGCCTTCGATCGGTACCGGATACTCCCCGGAAAAGCAGGCATCACAGTGTTGATTGCGCGGCTTGCCAACGGCCCGGTACATGCCTTCGAAGGATACGAAAGCCAGTGAATCAGCATTAATGGCCTTGCGCATTTCCTCGAGACTCATCTGATTGGCCATCAGTTCATCTGCATTGGGCGTATCTACACCGTAATAACAGGAATGCATCGTTGGCGGGCTGGAAATGCGCATGTGTACTTCAGCGGCTCCGGCTGCGCGTACCATTTCAACAATCTTTCGACTGGTGGTGCCGCGTACGATCGAATCATCAACCAGTATGATGCGTTTTCCTTTGATCAGGTTGCGATTCGGATTGAGCTTCAGCTTCACCCCGAAATTACGGATGGATTGCTGCGGTTCAATGAAGGTACGGCCAATATAGTGGTTGCGGATCAGCCCCATCTGGAAGGGGATGCCCGATGCTTCAGCATAACCCATGGCCGGTGGCACACCCGAATCCGGAACCGGTACCACAAGATCCGCCTCCACCTGCGATTCCCTGGCCAGTTCAACGCCGATCTGATAGCGGGCCTGATACACATTCACGCCTTCAAGTGTGGAATCAGGCCGGGCAAAATAGACATATTCAAAGATACAGAACTTCGGATCCGTCGACTCGAAAGGAAAAATGCTGTCAATCGAGCCATTTTCAATGACAACCATTTCTCCAGGCTTGATATCACGAACGTAAGTGGCGCCGACCAGATCAAAGGCACAGGTCTCACTGGCCAGGACATGGGTGCCGTCCAGCTCACCCAGCACCAGAGGCCGGATACCATTGCGATCGCGGATGCCGATCAGACGTTTTTCGGCCAGCACCAGCAGAGAAAAGCCGCCAGCCAGTCGATTGACGGCTTCGGCAACGCGCTCTTTCATGGTGGCAGCTTCGCTTCTGGCAACCAGATGAATCAATACCTCTGTATCAGAGGTGGACTGGAAGATGGAGCCTTTCTTTTCCAGTTCGTTTCTCAACTCGGGGGCATTGACGATGTTGCCGTTGTGGCACATGGAGATGCCGCCATGGGCGTATTCATAGGCAAAGGGCTGGCAGTTGCGGATGCCTGAATCGCCGGAAGTGGAATAGCGTACATGGCCGATGGCATGCCGGCCAACCAGTTTCTTGATATCGGATTTGCGGAAAATATCGGCGACCAGGCCCATGCCGCGATGGGTGGTGAAGTTATGGCCATCGGTGGAAACAATTCCCGCCGATTCCTGGCCGCGATGCTGCTGAGCGTAGAGGCCGAGGTAGGTCAGATTGGCGGCTTCGGGATGATCGAAAACGCCGAAAACGCCGCATTCATCATGGAAATGGTCATCGTCGATGCTTCCGTGAGTGATAGAGCTGCCGTGATTCATTGTTTCCTCATTGCCTGCTGTTATCGAGAATGGATTTCAGTGCCTGTTTATCTTTTACCGGGATCATGTCTGCCAGATTGGTTTTGCCGGACTTGAGGGGCGCTGCTTTGGCGGCGGAACCCTGCCGGGAGAAGGGATAGTTTTCAGGGATTGCCCGCCCCAGCATGTCGCCCAGATTGATGGCGTAAGGTGCCAGTATACTGCTCTTGACCCAGCCGGCATTCGGTTTGGTGTAGGATGTATAGACAAGAAAACACAGCCCTATCAGAAGTACGCCGCGCGTTGCCCCGAAGAAGACCCCCAGCGTGCGATCGGTGGCAGTCAGGTCGGCCATATCCACCAGTTTACGGATAATGGCGCCGATCAGGGCGACAAGGATCATGACAATGATGAAGACAAGGGCAAAACCGGCGATATCAGCCACCGTACTATTGCTGATCCATTTGCCCAGGAAGTCGCCGGTGGCTCCGGATGTGCGACTGGCGGCCAGGAATGCGGCGACCAGACCGATCAACGAAATTATCTCGCGCACGAAGCCGCGCCATAAGGACAGCACCATCGAAAGCCCGACGATGGCGATCAGAATATAGTCGATGAAATTCACGCTAAACCTGCCTTCAAGCCAAACCTGCCTGTACCGCTTCGGATAAATGCCTTACCGCCGTGAATTGTAGCGGTGGGGTTGTATCGGTGCGCATGTTAGCAATGATGTTTGCCTTCTGCACCCTTGTATGATTTTCATGCGGCATCAGCAGATGTGTAAAGCCCAGATTGGCCGCTTCCCTGGCCCGGTATTCAGGTTGCCCGACCGGCCTGATTTCACCGGTGAGTCCGACCTCGCCAAACAGGGCTACATCATTGGCAAGCGGTTTTTCCTGATAGGCCGAGACCATGGCCATCAGAACGGCAAGGTCGGCGGCTGGTTCGGTAATGCGGGCACCACCGGCAACATTGATATAGACATCATGTTGCGACAAAGGCAGGCCGATACGTCGCTCCAGCACGGCTGTCAGCATGGCCACGCGTCCGGAATCCAGCCCGACTGCAGAGCGTTTGGGCGTGGCATAGACGGTTGGCGCAATCAGCGCCTGCACCTCGACCAGCAGAGGGCGTGTGCCCTCCATGCAGGCCAGTACGACAGAACCGGGGGTGTCTTTGGCGCGTTCAGCCAGAAACAGGCGCGATGCATCCCGGATGCCGATCAGGCCGCGATCGGTCATTTCAAATATGCCGATTTCACCGGCCGGCCCGAAGCGGTTTTTTACGGCCCTGAGGATGCGATGGGCATGACCGCGATCACCTTCGAAATAGAGCACCGCATCCACCATGTGTTCGAGCACACGGGGGCCAGCAATCGAACCGTCCTTGGTGACATGGCCGACCAGGATCAGGGCATGGCCGAGTTGCTTGGCCTGCTGGATCAGGGCGGCGGCACAGTCGCGCACCTGGGATACTGTGCCCGGCGCACTGGTCAGGCGGTTGCTGACGGTGGTCTGAATCGAATCGACAATCACCGCATGCGGTTTCTGATCGCTGATGGTGACCAGCATGGATTCCAGTTCACAGGCGGAAATGAGCTTCAGATCATCATGCAGGGCTCCGATTCTTTCGCCTCTGAGGTGTACCTGCTGGGGAGATTCCTCGCCGGTGATGTACAGAACACTCTCGGCATCGGCGAGTTTGGCCGCTGCCTGCAGTAATACGGTAGATTTGCCGATGCCCGGATCGCCGCCGATCAGTACGGCGGAGCCGGAGACGAGCCCGTCGCCCAGTACGCGATCCAGTTCCTCAATGCAGGTGGAGCGGCGAGGCTCTTTGGTGGCGCTTACTGCAGTGATTGAGGCAGTTGGCAGAACTTTGCCCTTGCTGCCAACGCGAGCTGGCCCTTCGGTGACCTGTTCGGTAATACAGTTCCAGTCACCGCAGTCAGGGCATTGTCCTGCCCATTTGCGATGTTCGGCGCCACAGTTCTGGCAGACAAAAAATGATTTGGCCATGGCTGCGGATATTAGCGGTTGTCGGGTGATTTGGGGAGGATAAAAGGGCGCCTTGAGGCGAGGCTTGCGTTTTTGAAAAAGGGCACGATAATTCGCCGCACAATTTATTGAATCCGGCTTTATCCAGAGCGGTGGAGGGTTACAGGCCCTGCGAAACCGCGGCAACCGCCGAAAGAGTCTTTATGGCTTATTTCAGGAAAGGTGCCAATGCCTGCCCAAGGGAAAACCTGCGGGAGCGATGACGTACGGGTTGATTCGATATTCGCCCTGGCGGCGTTTCTATTTGGTCAACCTTCGCTTTATCGCGGAGGTTTTTTGTTTCCGGATTCTGAATACATAGTGGAGTGAGTGACATGAGCAAAAGCATTGTGCGAGCACTGAAATGCCGGGAATGCGATCAGGAGTACCCGATCGAACCGACGCATGTCTGTGAATTCTGTTTCGGGCCGCTGGAAGTGGTGTATGACTACGACAAGCTCAAGGGCAAGTTTACCCGTGAACTGATCGAATCCCGTCCACAGACGATGTGGCGCTATAAAGAACTGCTGCCGATTGACGGTGAGCCGACTGTTGGCGTTCAGAATGGTTTTACGCCGCTGGTTCGGGCCCGCAATCTTGAAAAGGTGCTCGGGGTTTCCGAGTTGTATATCAAGAATGATTCAGTCTGCTATCCCACACTGTCCTTCAAGGATCGCGTGGTTTCCGTGGCCTTATCGAAGGCTGTTGAGTTCGGCTTCAAGACGGTGGCCTGCGCTTCAACCGGTAATCTGGCAGGTTCGGTGGCCGCCAATGCAGCCGCGGCAGGACTTGATTCCTATGTGTTTATTCCGCACGATTTGGAGCAGGGCAAGGTGCTCGGCGCGGGTATCTTCGGTACCAAGATTATCGGCATCAAGGGCAAGTACGATGATGTGAATCGCCTGTGCTCGGAAGTCGCCGGTAAATACGGCTGGGCATTCGTCAATGTGAATGTACGCCCATTCTATGCTGAAGGTTCCAAATCACTGGGCTATGAAATGATGGAGCAGCTGGGCTGGAAAGCGCCAAAGCATGTAGTCGTGCCGATGGCGTCCGGATCTTTGTGCACCAAGGTCGCCAAATCAATCAAGGAGTTTATCAAGCTCGGCCTGATTGAGGATAACGGCACGGCCGTTTACGGGGCACAGGCCACCGGTTGCTCGCCGATTGCCAAATCGGTCAAGGATGGAACCGATCTGATTACGCCGGTAATTGCTGATACCATTGCCAAATCACTAGCTATTGGTAATCCGGCTGACGGATTTTATGCCAATCGCGTGATCCATGAGTCCGGCGGATGGGCCGAGGATATTTCCGATCAGGAAGTTGTTGATGCCATGAAGCTGCTGGCAGAAAGCGAAGGTATTTTTGCCGAAACGGCTGGAGGCGTGACGCTTGGCTGCGCAATGAAGATGATCGAATCCGGCAAGCTGCCGCGCGATGAGTCCATTGTACTGTGTATCACCGGGAACGGGCTGAAAACGCAGGAAGCGGTAGCCGATGAGATCGAGAAGCCACGCATCATTGAAGCCAGCCTGAAAGAATTTGATGTACTGGCTGAGGCTGACAAGGCTAAACTGGCTGCCTGACAGAACCGCTGAGCGGTTCTGGAGCTGCTGGCGCATCTGCCAATAGCTTGAAATAAGTAGCCACATGGGATGTGGCAGTAACAAAGGAGAGTAACAATGGCTGTATCCGTACGTATTCCAACCCCACTGCGCAAGCTGACCGGCGGTGCCGATGAAGTAAGTATTGAAGGCGCAAACATCAGTGAACTTATTGATAACCTCGAGGCTGCACATCCGGGCCTGAAAGAGCGCCTTTGCGACGAGGGCGGTGAAATCCGCCGTTTTGTGAATGTGTACCTTAATGATGAGGATGTTCGCTTCCTGAGTGGTCGCGATACAGCTCTGAAGGATGGCGATGAGGTTTCTATCGTTCCAGCCATCGCCGGCGGGAAATAGCTCCCGCACAGGTGCGGCTGTGACCGGCCTGCGCCGTATCAGCCGATTTACTATGAACCGATTGATCTCTAGGGAGTAAATATGAAGCTGAGAGTATATCTGATCTTTAATCAGAGCACTGTAACCGAACCGATTATCTGGAAGCTGGCCAGGGAATTTGATGTGGTGACGAACATCCGGACTGCTGAAGTGAAGGATCAAATGGGTCTTGTGGGGCTCGAAATCGAGGGTGATGAAGCTGTGGTTGAGGCATCAGTCGCCTGGCTGGGTGAGCAGGGTGTGCATGTCGAACCCATTGAACAGGGCATCATTGAAGGGTAAAGTACGCCATTCAGGTGTTATTTAAACCAACAACACCTTTGGAGGTGTGATATGACTATTTTCAATAACGCTGCAGAAACCGTAGGCAATACGCCACTGGTGCGTTTGAATCGACTCAGTGAAGGGTTGGGTGCCGAGGTGGTTGCCAAGCTGGAGTTTTTCAATCCGCTGAGTTCGATCAAGGATCGTATCGGCAAGGCCATGATTGAGGCGGCTGAGGCCGATGGTCGTCTGAAAAAGGGCGGCGTGATTGTCGAGCCGACATCCGGAAATACAGGCATCGCGCTGGCTTTTGTGGCGCGTGCCAAGGGGTACCGTTGCGTGTTGACCATGCCTGAGTCCATGAGTCTGGAGCGTCGCAAGCTGCTTAAGCTGCTGGGTGCCGAACTGGTGTTGACGCCGGCTGAAAAGGGCATGAAGGGTGCGATTGAGAAGGCCGCGGATATTGTTGCCAAGACCGATGGCGCGATGATGCCGCAGCAGTTCGAGAACCCGGCTAACCCGGCGATTCACCGCAAAACCACCGCTGAAGAGATATGGCGTGATACCGACGGCCGCGTGGATGCAATTGTCGCAGGTGTCGGGACCGGCGGAACGATTACCGGTACTGCCGAGGTGCTGAAAGAGCGCAATCCGGCCTTCAAGGCCTTTGCCGTTGAGCCTGCCGATTCACCGGTGATTTCGGGTGGTCAGCCCGGGCCGCACAAGATTCAGGGTATCGGCGCAGGTTTTATCCCGAAAAACCTGAATGTCGATATCATTGATGGTGTCGAGCAGGTGGGTAACGATGAGGCTATTGCCATGGCCCGGCGTCTGTCTGATGAAGAAGGTATTCCTGGCGGTATTTCATCCGGTGCAGCCGTTGTGGCAGCGCTGCGGGTTGCTGCGCGTCCTGAGATGGAAGGTAAGCGCATTGTGGTGGTTATCCCGTCGATGGCTGAGCGCTACATGTCCACTGACTTGTTCAAGGGTGTCGAAGTCTAAACGTCCGGTTCGAAATGCAGGTACAGCTTACGCGAAGATAACATGCTTCTTTGCGACAGCCTGTGCAGCCATCCAATAATATGAGGTTATAAGTTCTATGATTGATTTTACCGAAGAGCAGATCGAGCGCTATTCGCGCCATATCATTCTGCCGGAAGTGGGTGCGGAAGGGCAGTCCAAACTATTGGAGTCCAGGGTGTTCATGATCGGTGCGGGCGGTTTGGGTTCGCCGGTGGCCTATTATCTGGCTGCAGCCGGCGTCGGTACCATCGGTATTGCTGATGCCGATGTGGTGGATTCATCCAATCTGCAGCGCCAGATTATTCATAATCAGGATCGTGTGGGCATGCCCAAGGTGGAGAGTGCACGCGAAACCATGCAGGCGCTCAATCCAGATGTGAAGGTGAATACTTATAATTACTTTATTACCGAAGAGAATGTGCGCGAGATCATCCGCGATTATGATCTGATCATTGATGGCTGTGATAATTTCCCGACCCGTTTTCTGGTCAACGATGCCTGCTATTTCGAGAAGAAACCGCTGATTTCCGGCGCCATGTTCCGTTTTGAGGGGCAGGTGGCTACTTTCAAGCCGCATCAGGAAAAGGGAGCACCATGTTATCGCTGCCTGTATCCCGAGCCGCCGCCAGCAGGTCTGGTTCCTTCCTGCTCCGAAGCAGGCATTCTGGGCGCGCTGGCGGGTGCCGTGGGTACGATTCAGGCCGTGGAAGCAGTGAAAGAGCTGCTGGGTATCGGTGATTCACTGGCCGGTAGACTGATGGTGTTCGATGCGCTGCGCATGGAATGGAAGAAACTCAAATTGCACAAGGATCCGGGCTGCCCGCTGTGTGGCGAGAATCCGACCATTACTGATCTGGTAACTTACGAACAAGCCTGCGAACTGAAGTTCGGCGAATAGCAGCGTGTGGCTGGAAGATTTGTCGAAAGAAACCGTGGAAGTTGAGGTAAAAGATGACAGAATTTGATTTTGCACATACATCCGATGTGGATGAATTCGAGGCCGGCTATAAAGCTTTCAAAGCCGGCACGATGAGCGAAGAGCGTTTCACGCCGTTCCGTTTGCAGATGGGTGTGTATGGCCAGCGGCAGGAAGGCGTGCAGATGGTGCGCGTTAAATTGCCGGGCGGCAATCTGACAGCGGATCAGCTTGATGTGATCGGTGATTGCGTGGCCGATTATGCCGGTGTGCTGCCCACCGATGACACGTTGAGCGAAGCGCCGGAAAAGTTCGCCCATGTGACCACGCGTCAGGATATTCAGGCTAACTTTGTTTCTCTGGATGATGTACCGGCCTTTCTGCGCAGGCTTGATGCTGCCGGACTGACAACGCGTGAAGCCTGCGGCAACACGGTGCGTAATGTATCGTCCTGTTTTCTGGCCGGTCGCTGTCCGGCGGAATACGCCGATGTGAGTGTGCATGCGCGCCGCTTCGCCGAATATTTTCTGCGCCATCCGCTGGCACAACAGTTTCCGCGCAAGTTTAAAGTCACATTCTCCGGTTGTGATACGGATTGCGGTCTGTCGGGCATGCATGATATCGGGTTTATCGCCACGGTGAACGAGGGTGTGAACGGTTTTAAAGTCTGGGCGGCAGGCGGCCTGTCATCGCAGCCGATGGGTGCACTGTTGCTGGAAGATTTTATTCCTGAATCCGATATTCTGCTGGTCGGTGAGGCGCTGATGCGCATGCATTTCAAGTATTCCAATCGCAAGCGCCGTGCCCGTGCCCGTCTGAAATATGTGGCACAGAAACTGGGCGCTGAAGGTTTTATCGAGGAATACAGAAAGCAGCGGGCGGTGATTGAATCGACCCATGCGGGTGACAGCGGTTACGCTGAAGCCGGGTGGCGTACGCCGACGGCAGCCCTTCCGCATTCGGATTCCGGCGTGGTGGCACAGCATAATGGTCAGCAAGCGATTCTGCTGAACCTGTTTCGCGGTGATTTGACTCCGGCCCAGTGCCATGCCGTGGCCGATGCTGCGCGTGCTGTCGGTACAGATGCTTTGAGTGTGACAACGGAACAGGGTCTGGTGATTGCAGATATTGATGCGGACAAGGTGGATGTTGCCTTGAAACTGCTGGCCGATGCCGGTTTGACGGCAGAATATGCCCGAGGTGTTGTCGATGTGGTGGCTTGCCCTGGTACGGAAACCTGCCGTCTGGGAATCACCTCCAGTCGTGGTCTGGCTGCCGCGTTGCAGCCTTTGATGGCTGATTTGAAGAAGGACAGCACATTGGCCGGAATTACGGTTAAGGCATCGGGCTGTCAGCATTCATGTGGTCGTCATCATATTGCCGATCTGGGCTTTCATGGCATGGCCAAGAAAGTGGCCGGACAGGCGGTGCCGCATTATCAGTTGCATGTCGGTGGTTCCGGCACAGGCGGTGCTCCGCTGGCTTTTGCCTCGGATCCCGTACCGGCCAAATATGCGCCGGAGGCAGGCATTGCAGTATTGAATGCCTATAAACAAAACCGCCATGTGGATGAGTCTGTGCATGACTGGGCATCCCGTATTGGTAAGGAAGGAATTGCTGAAATTCTGGTGCCATTCAAGGCGGATGCCGGTGAAGTCGAAGGTCTGATCTATGACTGGAGTGAAAACGAGGCATTCAATACTAGGGGCAACAAGAAAGGTGAATGTGCCGGGGCCGTGCTGTCTATGTCCGATGCGCTGATTTCGGAGGCGGAATATGAGCTCTTGATTGCACGTGCTCATATTGATGCGATGTTCTGGCCTGAGGCTCAGACCGCTTTGCGTCGCTCCGCCATATCGGCTGCGCGTGCTTTCCTGGTCGCCTATGGCGAAGCTCCGGAAGATGATGCGGAAGTGTTCGGGCTGTTGATTGCGAGTGCCGGTTCCGATGCTGATGTCATGGCCGGTTTTCAGGCCGTGCAGACTGCTATGATGGGTGTTGATCTGGCTGATCCGGCGGCAGGTGTGCTGAAACTCAGGGATGCGCAGGCATCCTGGGTGGCTCTGGCTGAAAAACGTTTTGCGGCGGTGCCCGAAGCTGTCGAGTCGATTGAGACTGAGGAAACACAGACAAATGAAACAGCTGCTGAAGCGGCAGATGATGTGGTATTGCTCGATTTGTCCGGCGTGGCTTGCCCGATGAATTTCGTAAAGACCAAGATCAAGCTGTCCACCCTGCCGGTTGGCGCGCTGCTGGATGTAATTCTTGATGACGGTGCGCCGATTGAGAATGTGCCGCTGTCGCTTGAGGAACAGGGGCAGAAGGTGTCTGCCAGAGAGCGTGTTTCCGATACACAGTGGAAAATCAGGGTGGAGAAGGTCTCCAGTATCTGAACATGAATCCGGAACTTAATCCCTTCGCCAATCCGGGCCGCACCAAGCTGGCGCTGGTCAGCCACGGCGTGTCTCTGCCGGATGGTTTAAGGGATGCTTCCCGCTGGATTGCCCAGGCCAATGCTAGCGAGGCCGTCATCGATATTCGCCTGCCCAGCGGACATTTCGCAACGGTGCCGGTTGCTCAGCCATATACGGAAAACAGTCCCATCAGCCTGGCTCAGGAAGATGTCGACGGCTGTGCCGAGCTTTGCTGGGGCGAAGAGCGTCTGGATGTGCAGATCCTCCCGGCCCCTGAATTTTACCGCAAACAAACCCGCTCGGGCGCGCGTATGGGCAGCTTCGCCTCATTGCATGAAAATCTCCTGATGCTGCATCCCCTGATGGGTTGCGGTTTTTTTGCCGGTCAGGGTGAGGCCTGTCAGTACTGCCAGTATGACTCGATGCTGAATGAGGCTGAGCCGCCGATGCGTGATCCGCTGGACCTGGTGGAAGTGGTGCGTGCGGCTCTGGCTGAGCGCGAGGTTGATACGGTTTATCTGTATAATGGCTACACGCCCGGTGATGATGCGGGGCTAAACAGGTTGATCCCGGTGATTGCCCTGTTACGCAGGCATCTGGGGCACCGGCAGATTGCTCTGGAGACCGTCGCCCCGAAGGACACCTCGGTCATTGACGGGCTGTATGCGGCGGGTTTGGATATCTTTGTGTGCAATCTCGAATTGCATGATCCTGAGCGTTTTGCCGAGGTGTGTCCCGGCAAGCAGCTGTATGGCGGCCAGCAGGCCATCTGGAAGGCACTGGACCATGCGCAGAAAATCTTTCGCTCGGGGGCGGTAGTCAGCCATCTGATTGTCGGGCTTGAGGATATGAAAGCGACGCAAAGCGGTATTGATGCATTGCTTGAGCATGGTGTTGTGCCGCTGTTGCAGTCATTCCGACCCTTGCCCGGTACACCGCTGGAGAATATTCAGGTACCGTCGCAGCAGCATATCGAGGAGGCATTTCTCTATCTCTATGCCAGTCTGAAGAATGTTCCGTTTTCAACCCACAAGCTTCGCCATATGGGTCGGGTGCTGACACCGATGGAAAGCCGGGTTCTTGATGGTGGTGAGACTTCCCTGTCGGAACGCTGGGTGTCCTCTCCAGTCGGTAAGCGTCTGGACAGCTGGATGGACGGGCTCAGGCGACAATTACGCGCATCCAATGGCAACAGGGATGTGGTCAGTACAGATCGCAGGCCGATCCATGTGTTGCTTGCCGGTGAGGCTCTGCCGTTTGTTTCATTGATTGCCATCTTCGCTGTGGCGGTGATGGCTTCGGGTGTTGCGCCGCCCCAGGGTCTGGATGCTGCCGGATGGTCGGCGCTGGTGATTTTTCTGCTTTGTATGGTTCTCTGGGTCAGTCAGTTATTGCCTCTGGCTGTCACGTCCATGCTTGGCCTGGCGCTTTTACCATTACTGGGCGTGATGCCGGCCGCAGAGGTGTTTTCATTTTTCGGCAATCCGGCGGTATTTTTTATTCTCGGGGCATTCATGCTGGCTGCAGGCGTGATGCAGAGCGGTCTGTCCGAGCGGGCAGCGTTGCTGGTGCTGGATCGCTTTGCGACCAGCCCGCGAACACTTTTACTGACCCTGCTTCTGTTGCCGGCGGGTATGGCCTGCCTGATGCCCGAGCATGCCGTAGCGGCACTGTTTCTGCCCATTGTCTGGGAAATTGTGCGCAGCCTTGGTTTGCGTACGGGTAATCGATATGCCCAGTCGCTGTTTTTTGCCATGGCCTGGGGTGCGATTATCGGCGGTGTTGTGACCCTGCTGGGCGGAGCCCGCGGGCCGCTGGCGCTGGCCTTGAGTGAAGAGTTGACCGGAGCCACCTTCTCTTTTCTGGACTGGACACTGGCAGCTGCACCCATTGCGATCAGCGTGCTGGCAGTATCGGCATTCGTGCTGCTTCGTGTGACACCCACTGCAAGCCTGGATATCACAGGAGCGAGGGAACGCATTGCCTTACGCCGGCTGGAACTGGGCGATCTGGATATCAAGGGTTATCTGATGGCGGCACTGCTTGTTCTGACGGTGCTGGCCTGGCTGTTTGCCGGCCATGCCAGCAGTCTGGCCGGTATTGCACTGATCAGCGTTGTGCTTATGTTTGCCCTGCGGCTGGTTGACTGGAAGTCCATGGAAAGCCACGTCAACTGGGGCGTCATTTTGATGTATGGCGGGGCTATCGCGATAGGTAAAGCCCTGACCGTGAGCGGTGCTGCGGTGTGGCTGGCGCATGTCATTATACCTGACAGCCTGCCTGGCCTGGGGCTGTTGACGGCGCTTGCCCTGCTGACGCTGTTTTTCACCGAAGGGGTCAGTAATGCCGCGGCTGTGGCCGTGGTCCTGCCGATTGCTATTCCGCTGGCTGCATCGGCCGGTATGGATCCGGTCATGGTGGCGCTAGCAGTTGGTATCGTTTCGGGCTTTGCCTTTATGCTGCCGATGGGAACACCGCCGAACGCCATGGTGTTCGGCAGCGGCTTTGTGCGCCCGTCACGCATGCTGCGCTACGGCGCAATCCTGTCATTTTCGGCGTTCACACTGTTTTTGCTGGTGGCGCTGCTCTGGTGGCCGATCCTTGGATGGAAGATATAACATGGATGTGACGATGAGCAATAAAATGGAAGCCAGCCTGCAACTGCTGCAGCAGGCAGCTGCAAAACATGGCGATGCGCTGGTTTATCCATGCAGCTTTGGTGCTGAAGGATCGGTGATGATTGACCTGATATGCAGGAACGGGCTGAATATATCCGTCATGACTCTGGATACCGGGCGTCTGCCGCAGGCTACCTATGAAGTGATTGAAGCGGTTGAGAAGCGTTATGGTATCCGGGTTCAGGTTGTTGTGCCGGACAGTGATGAGGTTGAATCAATGGTTCAGACACACGGCGTGAATCTGTTTCGCCAGTCCGTAGCGCTGCGTAAACGCTGTTGCGAAGTACGCAAGGTGCATCCGCTCATGCGCTCGTTGCAGGGCAAACAGGCCTGGGTTACCGGGCGCCGTCGTGAACAGTCCAGGGGCCGGGCCGACCTGAAGCCGGTGGAAACCGATCCGGTCTACAAGCTGATCAAGTATAATCCTCTGCTTGACTGGAGCTGGGATGATTTATGGGCTTATATCCGTGAATATGATGTGCCGTATAACAAACTGCATGATGCCCACTATCTTTCCATCGGTTGTGAATGCTGTACCCGGGCCATCACCGTGGGCGAGGATGAGCGTGCCGGTCGCTGGTGGTGGGAAAATGATGATGTAGCGGCAGAATGCGGCCTGCATGTCATGAGCCTCAAGGAAGTCAGCGGTGAAATTGAGGACGGTGAAGGAATTTAGGAGAACGAAATGTCTGCACAGCAAATATCTGAACATAAACTGACCCAGCTACAGGCGCTGGAAGCCGAATCCATTCACATCATTCGTGAAGTGGTGGCGGAGTTCCGTAATCCTGTCATGCTGTATTCCGTGGGTAAGGACTCCAGTGTCATGCTGCATCTGGCGCGCAAGGCCTTTCATCCGGCGCCGTTGCCGTTTTCGCTGTTGCATGTCGATACCGGTTTTAAATTCAAGGAAATGTACGAGTTCCGCGATTCATTCGTGAAGGAAGTCGGCGCTGATCTCATTGTTCGCCGTAATGAGGAAGCGATTTCCCGGGGCATGAACCCCAAGGATTTTGGTGTGGCGCGTTGCTGCGGCGCATTAAAAACCCAGGGCCTGCTTGATGCACTGGAAGAGGGCGGTTATGACGCGGCCTTCGGTAGCGCCCGTCGCGATGAAGAGCGCAGCAGGGCCAAGGAGCGTGTGTTTTCCATGCGCGATGAATTTGGCCAGTGGGATCCGAAGAACCAGCGCCCTGAGCTGTGGAATATCTATAACGGCCGCATCCATGACGGTGAGTCAGTGCGTGTGTTCCCGATTTCAAACTGGACTGAGATGGATGTCTGGCTGTATATCCTGAAGGAAGAGATCCCGATTGTGCCGCTGTATTTTGCCAAGGAACGGCCCATGGTGGAGCGCGGCTCCATGCTTATTCCTTATTACGAGGATATGAAAGATCAATTGCTGGAAGGGGAAGAACCGACCATGGTGATGTCCCGTTTTCGTACCCTGGGCTGCAGTCCCTGTACCGGCGCAGTCCGCTCTGAAGCGGCGACCATGGATGAGATCGTGATTGAAGCGGCTGCGGCCCGGCGTTCGGAACGCGAAACCCGCATTATCGACCATGGCTCCAACTCCATGGAAGACAAAAAGAAAGAAGGCTATTTCTAGGCTTTTGGACAGATAATAGTGCGAAGATATGATACTGTGTTCTTTGCATGCTCTGCGGTGAAAGAGGATTATTATGACTGGAATTAATTACAAAATGACCGAGGAAATCGAGCTGCTCAGGCTGGTGACGGTGGGCAGTGTCGATGACGGGAAATCAACATTGATCGGTCGCCTGCTGGTGGACACCAAGGGTGCATTCGAGGATCAGCTGCTGGCGGTGCGTAAGAAAAAGGGCCAGCAGCATGTTGCCTCGGCCGGTGAGATTGACTTGGCCATGCTGACCGACGGTCTCGCGGCTGAGCGTGAGCAGGGCATTACTATTGATGTGGCATACCGGTATTTTGCCACGCCCAAGCGCAAGTTTATTATGGCCGACTGTCCGGGGCATGAGCAGTACACCCGCAATATGGTCACCGGCGCATCGACCGCCAATGCGGCTATTATCCTCATTGATGCGCGCAATGGTGTGATGCCCCAGACCAAGCGCCATACCCATATTCTCGGCCTGCTCGGCATTCCGCACCTGATTGTGGCGGTCAACAAGATGGATATGGTGGATTTTGATCAGGCGACGTTCGAAAAGATTCGCCAGGATATGCAGGACTATTGTGCCATGCAGGGTGTGAAGGATCTGATCTGTATTCCGATGTCGGCTTTGGCCGGTGATATGGTGGCTGTGCGCGGCGATCATATGGACTGGTATCAGGATGAAACCCTACTGGATACGCTGGAAGGCCTGTCGGTGATGGATGATATTGATAGCCGGCCATTCCGTCTGCCGATACAGCTGGTAAACCGCCCTCAGACTGCTGAACTCCCCGATTATCGTGGATTCATGGGCACCATTGCCTCGGGCACCATCAGGGTTGGTGATGCGGTTGTTGCGGTGCCGAGCGGTAATACATCGACCGTGAAAGAGATTGTCACCTTTGATGGTAATCTCGATGAAGCATTTGCCCCGCAAAGCATTACCCTGACCCTGAACGACGAAATCGATGTTTCGCGTGGAGATATGCTGACCAAGGTAGGTGAGCAGGCACAGGATAAAAAAGATGTGAGCGCTCATGTCTGCTGGATCGGCGACGAGCCTCTGACGGTGCGCAAGAAATATCTGATCAAGCACACGACCCATACCGTCAAGGCATTGGTTGCCAGTATCGATTATCGAACGGATATCCATACGCTCGAACACGAGCAGGCGGACGAACTGGGTATGAATGAGATCGGCCGCATTACCTTTAAGTTGCAGCAACCGCTGCATTACGATACTTATGCTGATAACAGGGCCACGGGAAGTTTTATTGTGATTGATTCCTTTACCAATAATACTGTGGGCGCGGGGATGATTGTTTCCGGTTCATAGCCCGCCCTATGCCATAGGGCTGCATCTCGTTGTTGAATCCAAGGAGAGAAGGCTGTCAACGGTTTCATGGGAAAATTTTCTGGATATATGAATGGCCGCTTTTGGCCATAACTAGCTACATTAGTCACAAAACCATCCGATAAGGATATAATACGTGACTAAGGAGCAAAACTATGAGCAAGAAAGCATACTCATACATCAGGTTCAGTACACCTGAACAGTTAAAAGGCGATTCATTACGCCGCCAGCTTGAGGCCTCTCGCGCCTATGCCAAGGAGCATGGCCTGGTTCTTGATGAGAGCCTGCGTGATATCGGTGTCTCCGCCTTCAAAGGCAAGAATGCGACCGAAGGCGCATTGAAAAAATTCATTGAGCTGGTCGAATCCGGTCGTATTGAGAAAGGGTCGATCCTGATCCTCGAAAGTCTGGATCGCCTCTCCCGTCAGCAGGTCTTTACTACCCTTTCTCTGTTTTCCTCGATTCTGTCAGCCGGTGTTGAGATCGTTACACTGGCCGATAACCAGCACTACACGGCTGAAAGCATCAATGATGTCGGCCAGCTCATGTACAGCCTGATCTCTATGAGCCGCAGCCATGAAGAGTCTGCCATCAAGGGAAAGCGCTCTGCAGCATCTTGGGAAAGCCGCCGCAGGCGCGCCATCGAAACCAAGAAGCCTGTCACCGGTCAGTGTGCGCATTGGCTCCGTCTCTCTGATGACAAGAGCAAGTTCGAGGTTATCGAAGATCGTGCTGCGATTATCCGTCAGATATATGAAAAAAGCATCGCCGGTGTCGGTCGCCGTAAAATTACGACGGACTTGAATGAGAGCAGGGGCGGGCTCAAAATAGAAGTGCAACACTTTACGGAGGTAAAGTGTTGCGATGGGAAAGAGCTATAGTCACTTGAATAGTAGCGAGCGTGCCGTGATCCAACTTGGTCTGGAGCAAGGCTGTTCGCTGAGGT
>JAJRTF010000112.1 GCA_021545585.1 Zetaproteobacteria bacterium | reverse complement strand
TGTAACCGCAGACAGAGCAGAACTCGTCTAGTATCATGCCCTTGGCAGCACGGCCTGCCCGTCGATAGCGGCGGATGATTGCTTGAAGGTAAATCTGATTCTCTTTCTTGCCCATATCAATGCCTCCTTTCGGTTACATTATTTGTGAGCCAATGCGGGCACCCTTCCCCTGCACGCAGAGCAGGGTTTTGCAGGCTATAATAGAGTGTATGACTAGAGCAGGGCACTCATTTCCATTTCATGCATCCGACACCGGGACGCTGGGTGTGGAAATGGAATGGATTACTGTGGACGAAAAATACGGCGCCCAGATTCCTGCTGCTCCGGATGTGTTTGCCGTCATCAATGATGATCCGCATATCAAACCTGAATTGTTCACATCCACGGTTGAAATCAATACCGGCATCCACACCCGGACTGATGCATGTATGAAGGAACTTGTGCTTCATTATCAACGGGTCAGAGACATCCTTGCCGGGCAGCATGCCTGCCTGATGGCAAGCGGCACGCACCCGCTTTCACGCTGGCGCGACCAGCAAGTCACATCCGACCCGCGCTATCACCGTCTTCTTGATCGCCTGCAATGGATGGCCTATCGCTTCAATATTTTCGGCATCCATGTACATGTCGGCATGCCCGATGGTGATAGCTGTATCCGGGCGATGAATCACCTGTTACCCATCATGCCGGTATTCCTGGCTATTTCAGCCAATTCCCCTTTCTGGCAGGGTGAGGACACCGGCCTGGCGGCCAGTCGCATCAAGGTGTTTGAAGGCTTAAGTCAGGGCGGCATGCCCTTTTATTTTGACGACTGGATGGATTTCGAGCATTGCGCGGGCCGTCTGCTAAGCACCGGCAGTATTGATTCGGTACGCGATATCTGGTGGGAAATGCGCCCGCATCCGGATTTTGGCACGCTGGAAATACGGGTGGGCGACATGCCCATCCAGCAAGAAGACACGGCTGCATACATCGCCTATGTGCGCGCCGAGGCCATCGCCGCCATACATGCCCCTGAAACACAGAAAGTGCACCCCTCCCTTATCCGTGAAAACCGCTGGCGTGCATGCCGATATGGTATGGAGGCCACCCTTATCGACCCGTCCGATGAATCCCTGATCCCGCTTCTGGACTGGCTGCAATCACGCATCGGCTATCTGGCCCGGCATGGCGCAGATATTACCGAACTGGATATTGTCGATGCGCAGATACAGCACTGGCGCAGTCGCGGCGGCGGTGCACAAATCCAGCGACGGCTTTATGATGGCCAACAGAATTTTTCGACACTGGTTGAAAATATGGTGGCACAGGATGGCTGGAAACATGACTGATGCATTTCTGAACCATGAAACGGACGCCTCGCTGAAACATGCTCTGGATGCAGCTGTGCAGACATGCATGCCGGAGGTCATACGCATGCGGCGATATCTGCACCAGCATCCCGAACTGTCCGGTCAGGAAATTAAAACCTCTGAGCAGGTCGCTGAAGCCTGTGTCAGGCTTGGCCTTGAGGTAAGACGCAATATCGGCGGATACGGCGTGCTGGCAAAGCTGAATACAGATGCATCTCTACCATGGGTGGTATTGCGTGCTGATATGGACGCGCTGCCGATTCAGGATGCCAAGGAAGGAAGCTGCCGCTCACAACATCCGAACATTGCCCACGCCTGCGGCCATGACTCGCACACGGCCATGCTGCTCGGTGCAGCGCATGTACTGACCCGCATGAAAGAACGATTGCGGGCAAATATCGCCTTTATCTTCCAACCCGCAGAGGAAATCTGCGAAGGTGCTCAGGCCATGCTCGCTGATGATGTGTTCGCCGGGATACAACCGGAAGCAATCTATGCCCTGCATGTCTATCCCTATCTTCCCAGCGGTTCGATCGGTCTGCGCGAGGGTGTGATGTGTGCTGCAGCAGACATGTTTGACGTAGAAATAACCGGCCGCGGCGGACATGCTGCAAGGCCGCACGAATGCATCGATGTCATTCTGGTGGCCAGCCATATCATTCAGGCCCTGCATCATATTGTCAGCCGCCGGGTCAACCCTCTGCAGGCCGCCGTACTGAGCATTGGCCAGATTCATGGTGGTTATGCCAGTAATGTCATGCCGGAAAAGGTCAGTTTTTCAGGCACATTCCGCAGTTTGAAACCTGATACTCATGATCAGATTCGCACCAAAATGGATCGCATTATTCGTCAGACTGCCGAAATATGGGGCGCTACAGCACAATTCTCGCTGCGTCAGGCAACCCCCGTACTCAACAACCATACTAACCGCCTGGATCATGCAAGATATATATTCAAACGTTTCCTCCCCAACATCGCCCTGATCGATATCGCCGAACCATCCATGGGCGGGGAAGACTTTGCAGCCTTTCTGAGCGATATCCCGGGCTGCCTGTTTCGTCTGGGTACCGGTAGTGGCCCCGCAACCCGTTATCCCCTGCACCACCCCTGCTTTGATATTGATGAACAGGCCATGCAAACGGGTGTGCAGGCACTTTCTCTGCTGGCATTACAGGCTTAATCAATGTTTCTTTGGCAGCACCATCGGGCGCACCGATGCGCCTGACAGATCAGGCAGCTTCTTAAGCCTTGTATTCCAACTTCTGAGACCCTATACATCAGCCATGCTACGAATTCTTTTGCTTCTCTTTATCATCACCCCGCTGCTCGAACTCTATGTACTGATTGAAGTCGGCAGCGGCATTGGCGGCCTGTCAACCATTCTGCTCTGCCTGTTTACTGCAGCCCTCGGCGGGTTTCTGATTCGCTGGCAGGGA
This sequence comes from Zetaproteobacteria bacterium, assembly GCA_021545585.1. Lineage (GTDB taxonomy): Bacteria > Pseudomonadota > Zetaproteobacteria > Mariprofundales > Mariprofundaceae > JAJRVH01. Next base: position 29,944 of record JAJRTF010000112.1, on the reverse strand, counting down.
CTCAGCACCCTGATTGATGCCCAGCGACGTATGGCCATGGGCGAATTGCCGGCTGACCACGGTGTGCACGGCCTGCTGCTCGGTCTTGCCGGTCTGTTACTGTTCACGCCCGGCTTCATCACCGACACGGTGGGCTTTCTACTTCTTGTCCCTCCGCTGCGGCAGCTGATGATTCATCGCCTGCTACCCGTCCAGACTCGCCCCGGCAGGCATGGACGGGCGGATATCATTGAGGCTGAAATCATTTCGCATGACAAACACATCCGATAAACAGACAGCAGCTTCTCAAATCACCCTTCATCCGCTATTCATGCTTCTCCGGCAAGCTTTTGGTCGTTGGACAGGCCCTGCTTGACCGGATTTTTTTCTACCCTACATTACGTTTCTCATTTACGGAGGTTCCATGCAACAAACCATGACATCCACACAACTGGCTGATGAACGCATCGGCTTTCTCGGTAAAACCTACGGCATGCTGGCCCTGTGTATTGCCGCTGGCAGCGTCGGCGCCTATCTGTCGATGGGCCTGGCCTTTCCATATGAACACCCATGGGTGACGCTGTTCATGATGATCGGCGGTATTTTTCTGGTTCAGGGCGTACGCCATATTCCCGGCATTAATTTTGCCGCCCTGCTCGGCTTTGGTGCATTGACCGGCCTTGCCATTGCGCCGCTCGTCGGCATGGTGGCTGCCAAATCGCCGGTGCTGGTACTGCAGGCATTCATGACCACATCGGTAGCATTTGTCGCACTGACCGCGTACACCTTTATATCGCGCAAGGATTTTTCCTTCCTCAAAGGCTTTGTCTGGACAGGTCTTGTCGCCATGATCGTACTGGGGTTGTCGAATTATTTCTTCTTTGAATCCGGCACGATGGCGATTGCCCTCTCCGGCATGGGTGTACTGCTGTTTTCGGCCTTCATCCTGTACGACACATCCAGCATTCTGCGTGACTATCCAAACAACGAATATATCGCAGCCGCACTGACGCTGTATCTTGATGTATTCCTGCTCTTTGAACATGTCCTGGTGCTGTTTGGCACACTGGGCGATGATTAAGAAGAACCGGGCCAGGTCCACAAATCTTAACGGGCTGCCTGTGGCAGCCCGTTTGCTTTCGCCCTGCCACAACTTGAGACCGGACCGGCATCAGGCTAGCCTTGTCTTTCGCACTGACCATGGAGATGAATATGCTGGATCAAGCACTGATGGACATTCTCGCCTGTCCGAAATGCAAAGGTGAGGTTCACTATAATGAGGATAAAACCGGACTTGTCTGTAACAGCTGCCAGCTTGAATTTCCGATCCGCGATGATATCCCGGTCATGCTGGTCGACGAAGCCCGCGATATTTCAGCCTGAATTTCTCCTCTTCATCTGAAGCCGAATGGCCCTGCTCGTAAAATCCATCTGCTGGCTGATCAGCCTGCTTCCGGTACGTCTGGCTGGCGCCATTGGCGCGGGGCTGGGGCGCACAGCGTATCTGCTGGATGCCCGTCACCGGGCCATAGCCTTAAAAAATCTCAATCGTATCTACCCGGAGCGGGATCTGCAGTGGCAACGGCGCGTGGCCCGCGAATCCTTTGCGGAACTGGGGCGAACCAGTCTTGAGCTGCCACATGTGTTTCTGCGCTCGAAAGATTTTTTATTGTCCCGTATTGAAGTAGTGGGTAAAGCCGCTTTTGAAGCAACCATGCATGAGGGTAAAGGAATTATTCTCACCGCCTGTCACCATAGCAACTGGGAACTGGGTGGACTCTGTGTCTCTATGCTGGGCTATAACTCCGATGTTATTTACCGTCCCCTCAGGCAGGCATCGGCAGAAACCGTACTGAAAGACTTTCGCGAACGTTTTGGAGCCAGCTTTCAATCCCGACACGAAGGCTTGCGCTGGCTGCCACGTGCCCTGAAGAAGGGACATTGCATCGCCGTCATGGTGGATCAACATCTTTCCAACGGCATGCCTGTTCCTTTTCTGGGCCATCTGGCCAACACCACCACCCTGCCCGCTGTTTTCGCCGGCAAATACCGGACGCCGGTATTCGGCGTTGTATTGCACAGAATCGGACGGACGTTCCGTTTCAGGCTGGAATTCCTGCCCATTCCACTGCATGGCTTGACCGATCGAACAGAGTTGGATGAAGTTGGCATGATGCAAGTCATTTGCGACAGTTTTGCGCCTGCGATTCATGCGCGCCCCGAGCTATGGCTATGGATTCACCGCCGCTGGCTGTTTCTGGATGAGCAGGAAGCCGCCGGACAGGCCCGATCATGAGCAAACATCACGCAATTTCACGCAGCCGCTGGAATCAGACCCAGCAGTCTGCACTGGATTTCTGGAAAAACAGAAATCTGGCGGATGAACGAAAAGCATCAGAAGCCAAATATCTGGAACTTTTAAAACCGTTTACAGAAAGACTGGACAGCGATGCAAACATCCTCGAAATCGGCTGCGGGGCTTTGTGCCTGACCCAGGCTCTGCCGCAAAAGAACAAAACATTTCTGGATCCCCTGATTGATGACTTCAGGCGCATGTTCCCCGGCGAGCTGTCTGACGGGGAATATATTTCCGGCACAGCCGAGAACATTCTTTATCAGGATCGCTCGTTCGATCTGATCATCTGCCTGAACACCATATCTTTCAGCCTGAATCCCGAACTGATCATGAATGAAATCAAGCGCCTGCTCAGGGATGACGGGCTGCTGCTACTGAGCATCCGCACCCATTCGGGGCTTGAGGCCCGCCTGCATTATCTGGCCGAGCGCTGGTTTCCCTGGTTATGCCGGGGAAGCTGTCCTTATTTCTATTCCCTGCAGGGTATTCGCAACACGCTGGAGCGCCACTTTTCCATTCAGGATGACATCATTGTCGATGAACAGCATAGCTGGCTACCTGTTTTAAAAAGACAGGAGCACCTGTTCGCCTGCTCCCGTAAAGATGCCGTACAAGCAACCACAGAGCACGCATCACCCATATCGCCGGTTTCATGAACACAGCAAAACATGTTGTGCTATTGCCGCCTAACTGGATTGGCGATGTCATCATGGCCCAGCCTGCCATGCGAGCTATTGTCGAGCACCATGCCGGGGCCCGGATTAGCATCTTTGGCAGAGCATGGTTAAAGGATTTACTGCCTTATCTTGACTTGCACAACAGCTCGTATGTGGATGCGCTCCCTTCAGCCGACACAGCATACCTGTTCCCCAACAGCTTTCGCTCCGCATGGCAATGCCGCAGAGCTGGCGTCAGGAACATTATTGGCTACCGTGGCCAATGGCGCCGCCTGCTGCTCACCCATCCACTGCCCCGCTGCCTGAGCCTCAGGCATCAACATCACCGTCTGTCTTATCTCGATATCCCCGGGCAGATGGGTATTGCCACGCCATGCAGCGAAGTCGAACTGGCTGCTCCGGCCGATGCAGCACGGCAAGGTAAAAGCATCATGGAAAAACATGGCCTGGTCCCCGAACGTGTGATTTGCCTTGCCCCGGGAGCCCAGTTCGGCGGTGCCAAATGTTACCCTGCCGGGCAATATGCCAGGGTCGCAAAAGGCCTTGCCGAAGATGGCTGGCAGCTCCTCATTCTTGGCATGGAAAGCGATATCGAAACCGGCAAGCACATACTGGCAGACCTTGCTGCGCCCTGCTGGAATGCCGCCGGACAGACCAGCCTTGCCGAAGCCCTGCATCTGATCAGCGCCTGCCGGCTGATGCTGTGCAACGACTCCGGTTTCATGCATGTCGCGGCAGGTCTGGGGCTGCCGACAGTCACACCCTTTGGCGCAACGGATCCGGAGCGCACCTCGCCGAGCGGAGCGAACGTACGCATCGTCTACCAGCCGGCCGATTGCAGCCCCTGCCTGAAACGTGAATGCTCCGTTGCAGGACACCCCTGCATGACGAATATAACGCCCCATATGCTCGCAGATGTCTGCCTTGAACTGTTGAGCCGTACATGAAGGTCCTAATCGTCAAATTATCTGCCTTCGGCGATATCATTCATTGCCTTCCGGCGCTGGATGACCTGATACAGCGGCCGGAAGTCAGCGAAATCCACTGGCTCATCGACAGCCGCTATGCCTTCGTCGCGGAGATTTTTCCACAGCCGGTGACCGTCCATCAGGTTGCCATGAAAGGGCCGAGGCCCATTTCAGACATCTGGAAAACTATCAAAAAATTCAGAGGGATTGGCTTTGATGTCGCCCTTGATATGCAGGGGCTCATGAAATCTGCCGTGATGGCTGCAGCTACCGGGGCACATGTCTTCGGAATAGATCGAAACGAGCTTCGTGAAAAGCCTGCCTCATGGCTACAGCACAGCGTTTGCTTCCATCCTCAGGAGCGCCATGTTGTCCAGCAGTACCGCCGGGTAGCAAACGCCCCGTTTCTTCATGATGCCCATCGCATCCCCGAGCATGCCATCCGCTATGCAGCGCCACGTATTGATCTGGCCAAAACAGCGATCGCATCCGATGCTGCTTTTCTCGAACGCCTGCATCTGCAAGGTCGGAACTACGTCGTTTTGCATGTAGCCGGTGGTTGGGATACCAAACAGCTGCCTGAAAAAACATGGCTGGATGTGTCCCATGGACTCGAACGGATGGATATCCTGCCCCTGTTCAGCTGGGGCAATGAAGCCGAGCAGAAACTGGCGCAAAAACTGGCCGGGCAGAGCAACGGCTACGCCTTGCCCGAACGACTGAATATGTCAGCATTGACCGCATTGCTGGGAGCAGCCAAGGCAGCTATCGGTGCCGATACAGGTCTGTTGCATCTTGCCGCAGCTCTGGGAACGCCAACTGTCACCTTCTGGGGGCCTTCAGCATCATGGCGATCCGCCCCGTTCAGTGACGGCCGGGGTGGCATGCACTGTCATATCGAATCGAATCCGGCCTGCGGGCCGTGTTTCAAACGGGCCTGCGATCACTTTATCTGTATGGATACCATTCAAGCGGATGCCATACTGGGAGCACTAAATGACACCTGAACAAAGCCTCGGAAAGCGCATGCACAAATGGCTATTGCTGGCCCGTATTCCAGCCAGCATCCTGATGGCGCTGGCTATTGTGGTATTCGCAAAGCCGACGCCTGTATCACTTTTAGCAGGCCTGTGTATTGTAACGCTGGGCGAAAGTCTGCGTATCTGGGCATCGGGACATATCCACAAAATGGCCGAAGTCACCCAAACCGGTCCGTATGCCATGTGCCGGCATCCGCTTTATCTCGGCCATTTTATTATTGCGCTCGGGTTCTGTGCCGCATCTGCCAGTCTTATCGCTTTCCTTGTTGTCGTGCCGGCCTTCTTTATCATGTATGCGCCAACCTGGAAAAATGAAGAGCGTTATCTAACCACCCAGTTCGGTGAGGTGTATTCTGATTACATGCAAACCACTCCGGCCTTACTGCCACGCTTTAACCGGGCCTGCCTGTCCGGGTCATTTGACTGGCAGCTGGTGCGCAAACATCGGGAATGGAACCACATCACCTTACTGATAACCGGCCTTATCATACTGGCGGCCATTGGATTTTTCCAAGGGTTCTGATGCCTGTTTCCTATATGCTTCGTAGCATCCTTATGCTGAGCTGCCTGCTATTCATGCAGCCGGCTTTTGCTGCCTCCAAGAACGCAACTGCTGCAAAATCACCTCCCTGCATGCCCTTTATCGGTGAGCAAATGAGCTTTAGTGTAGGATGGGAGTTTATCAATGCCGGAACGGCCGACATGATCGTTTCCGGCGATCCGTCCCGCTGGCAGATTCAGACCAGCGCCCGAACCAACCGGTTTCTCGACCTGTTCAAGAAAGTACGTGACACCATTACAGCCAAGGGTGTTTGCACCGGCAAAGGTATGCAGAGTACCGTGTTTGATATCGTGCAGCATGAGAGAAAATATCATGCCAGCAAACAGACCCGCTTTCTCTGGCAGCGGGGAAAAGCCACCTTCACGCAAAATGGAAAAACCGACAGTTATGATGTGGCTGCCGGCCACTTAAGCGTACTCGATGCTTTTTTTGCCGTAAGAGGCATGCCATTAACAGCCGGAAAAACACTGAGCATTCCGGTGTTTGATTCGCGCAAACGCTATGAACTCACCGTTAACGTTTCCTCCAGGAAAAAAAAACTGAAGGCACCCTGGGGTGAATTTGTCGACTGTATTGAGGTCGAACCCAGGCTGAAAACCGAAGGGATTTTCTCCAGCAAGGGAAAAATCAAGATATGGATGACCGATGACGCCCGGCATATCCCGCTGAAAATGACCGCCAAGATTAAAATCGGGCACATTATCGCCCTGCTGAAAAAATACCAGTCTCCAAACAAAAGGATTTAGACATGGCACGATTATTTGACCATCCTCTGAAACGAAAAGCCCGTTTACAGAAAGAGTATGCTGATAAAAAGGTACTGGATGTTGCCTGCGGCGAAGTTAAATTTGTTGGTGCTACAGGTCTGGATTACAATGTTCGCAGTTATCGCCCCAAAGAGAAACAGGCCGATGTCGTTTATGACCTGACACAATTCCCCTACCCTTTTGAGGAAAACAGATTTGATTTGGTGTAGCCACTTCCTTGAACACTTTGAAGACCTGCCGCGTATTCTGGAAGAGTTCTATCGCCTGCTGAAACCGGGTGGAAGGGTGGCCATCAACACACCCCATTACTCCAGTGTTGAAGCCTATCGTCACTGGCAGCACTGCCATTATTTTGCCAAAGGATCGATGGATTATTTTTGTGAGGATTCACATGAGTGGGAATTCTATAATTGCCATTTTAAGCTTGTAGAAAGTAAAATATTTTTCGATGATTTAAGCAACTGCCTGGGTATTGGGCTCCTGGCCAACACCTTTTCGTGGCAATATGAACGCCGCCTGGCATGGATTTTCCCGGCTTCAAGCGTTTACTTCGTTCTGGAAGCCATGAAGAAATAAGACCCATATTAATAATGAACATTTTTGCAATAACTGTAGCCTGCCAGAATTGCTGGAGAATCAGGGATTAAGACATGATTATACTGGGCATCAATGATGGGCGATATCACAACACGGCAGCCAGCGTCGTGGTGGATGGTCATGTCGTTGCATCTATTGAGGAAGAACGGCTTTCCCGCATCAAGATGGATAAGGCATACCCTTATCAGGCCATTGCCGAAGCACTCAGGGTAGCCGGAGTCTCGGAAGCAGATGTCGATGTTGTCGCACTCTCCAATCTTTCCAGATGGGATCAGCGCCCCCTCCTCAACCGTCTGTTTCGTCATATTGCCACAGCAGCAAAGCACGAACCGGATATTCGAAAGTTCTATTTCAAGCAGCAGCCCCAGCGTTTCATGCGACTGCTGAAGTCCCGCCGTCAACCGCCCGGAGCCTTGGCCTCCAAACAGACCCAAACGGTGGAACATCATCAGGCCCATGCCGCTTCGGCCTACTACTGCAGTCCTTTCGGAAGTGACCGGGTCGGTGTCATCACCCTCGATGGTTCCGGTGACTTTTCATGGGGCTCTGTATGGACAGGTGAAAATGGAAAACTGCAACCTGTGGAACATTTGCATGCTCTGAACAGCATCGGCCTGCTCTATTCCGCCGTAACGGTTTATCTGGGCTTTAAAGCCACCCGCCATGAAGGCAAGGTGCTGGGCTTGGCCGCATTCGGCCACCCGGAGCCATTCCTTTCCCGCCTGCTTGAGCATGTCAATGCTGAGGACTGGAACCACCTTCTGGATGCCAGACTTGCCAGAGTCACACTGCGTCAGTTCACCGATATGGGCCAATCCGTCATTCGGGGTATGTGCCATGACCTGAGCCGCGAGGATGTCGCTGCCGGCATTCAGGCATTTACCGAACGCTTGATATGCGACTGGATTCAGCAACAGGCCCGCAAGCTGAAGGTGGATAAACTGGCACTTGCAGGCGGTGTGTTTGCTAATGTCAAACTCAATCAGCGCATCCTCGAATTACCGGAAATCAATAACATCTATGTGCATCCGAATATGGGCGACGGCGGCCTGGCAACCGGTGCGGCCATGGAAGTATATTCAAGACTGAACAACGGGCAGGAGCCAGAACTTCTGCAACAGGTCTATCTCGGTACGGTGATTGATGAAATAAATGCAAGAAAAGCGCTTGAAAGCATGGGTATTGCCTTCAGCAAGCCTGGGAACCTTGCCGATGAAGTGGCAGCACTTCTGGCTGAAGGAAAGGTGGTCGCACGCGCTGATGGCGGCATGGAATACGGGCCACGGGCTCTTGGCAATCGTACGGTGATGGCCGCCTGTAATGACACAAAAATCAATGACTGGCTGAACAAGAAATTCGCGCGCACTGAATTCATGCCGTTTGCCCCGGTCATTCTGGAAGATCATGCGGCTGAATATTTTCCACACTGGAACCCCGAACAGGTCACAGCGCGTTTCATGACCATTACCTATGATGCCTCGGAGCTTGCTAGAAAAAATATCCCGGCGGCTATCCATATTGATGGAACGGCGCGCCCCCAGGTGATTCGGCGTCAGGATAATCCGGGTTACTATGATATCGTTGCCGCCTATCATGCCAAAACAGGTGTAGCCAGCGTCATCAATACCAGCTTCAATATGCATGAAGAACCGATTGTACGCACCGCTGAAGAAGCAATTCGGGCATTTCAGGCGGCCAAACTTGATGCCCTCGTTTTGGGCCCGTTCTTGATCCGTGGCTGAGACAGAGAGTAAAAACCTGACAGGACTACCGTTATCGGTTGTCATTATTACCTGCAATGAAGAAACAAATATCGCCGACTGCATCCAGAGCGTCAGTTGGGCCAACGAGGTGTTGATCGTGGATTCAGGCAGCAGCGATGACACGGTTGATATTGCCAAATCACTGGGTGCCAAGGTTCTGTATCAGGCATGGCAGGGGTTTGGCAGACAAAAACAATTTGCCACCGAGCAGGCGACTTATGACTGGATCCTTAATCTAGACGCCGATGAAAGACCGGATGCGGCACTGTGCGTTTCCATTCGTCAGGCCCTGAGTGAAAATGAACAGCCTGCGGCCTACGCATGCAATTTCCGCCACCGCATCATGGGCCGCTGGCTGCAACATGGTGAGGCATGGCCCGACACGCATATCCGCCTGTATGATCGCAGGCAGGCGCATTGGAATGCCTTACCGATCCATGAGCATGTCGAAGTCGAAGGCAACATCAGGAAATTACGTGGATGTATTGAACACTGCACCGCTGATTCAGTGGCCGATATCATCGCCAAGGTCAATCATTATACCGACCTGCAGGCTGCACAAATGATCTCGGCTAATATGTCAGCAGGCCTTTTCGCCCTGCTGCTGCGGCCCTTGTGGCGTTTTGTACGAAACTATGTTTTTCGCCTTGGCTTTCTGGATGGCGCTGCCGGCCTGACACATGCCGTTCAGGGCAGCCTGACCACCTTTCTCAAGTACGCCAAGGTTATTGAAAAGAGACAATCACACCCCAGATGAATGTAAGCGATATAAAAGTGCTGCATATCGTTCGCCAATACGGGCCTGTCGGCGGCATGGAGAGCTATGTCTGGCAGCTGACCCATTCCCTGGCTGCTCAGGGCTGCCAGGTAAGCGTACTGTGCGAAGCAGTGCATGCCGAAGCATCTGCCAATATAGAGATTCATCAGCTTGGTGGCATCGCACGCAAACCACGCTGGCTGGCTGCCATGCGCTTTGACAACAAAGCACGGCAATGGCTGGCCGGATATTCGCAAGCAGGGTGTCTGATTCACAGCCATGAGGCCACTGGCTTTCAGCACATCACCACCTTTCACGGGCCTCCGTTTGCACATGTCCGGCAACGTCCGTTCTGGCGGAATATATCACTGCGCGTGCAGGCAAACCTGCGGCTGGAACATCGTGAAGTTTGCAGCGACAGCGTGCAGGCAGTCATCCCGAATTCGACATTGATCGGCCAACGGTTACAGGACTATTACCCTTGCATCGGCAGTCGGATGAGTGATCCGATCCTTCCCGGGGTCGAGCATATTCCGCCACGACCTGCAAAACCGGCCGCCGATAACGGCGGCGTCATCGGCTTTGTCGGCAAAGAATGGAAGCGTAAGGGGCTGGATATCGCAATCAATATTGTCCGGCGCATACGTCAAACCCGACCGCAACTCGAACTGCATATTGTTGGGCCCAAGCCTGATGCCATCCGCCACCTGTTCGCTGACTGGCAACATGGTTATAAGCTGTTCGGGGAAACGGATGCCAAACCATTGTTTCAGCATTTCGACCTTTTACTGCATCCGGCCCGCATGGAGCCGTTCGGCATGGTGATTACAGAGGCATTGAGCGCACAGGTTCCCGTTGTAGCTTCCGATCAATGCGGCGCTCTCACGGAGATTCAGCAAGACAGGATTCTGCCACTGGATAGCCCGGTAGATGCATGGGCTAAGACTTGTCTGGCTGCCATCGGCCAGCCGCAGGCACCGTACAGCCGCAGCTGGTCGGATGTTGCCCGGGAGCATTGCTCCCTGTATCAACGGCTTATCACTGATGAACACTGAATCCATCACACAAAGAGCATCCATTCTCCTGCTCTGTATAGCCGGCCTTGCATTTCCCTTCTCGGTAGCAGCAACAAATGTTGGCCTTGCCGCAACGCTCGTGCTAAGTGTTTTTTCCGGCAGTTTCTGGCATGGATGTCAAATCCTGCGAAACCGCTACACAGCACTGTCATTGTCATTTCTGTTCATGCTTGGTTTCATGATACTATCACTTGCCTGGAGTCCGGACATCAGAGAAGGGCTGGGTAAGATTGGCCATTTGTGGTTCCTGCTGTTACTGCCAGCGCTTACTTCAATGCTTCAGTATGCAAGGCATCGGTGGCTATTTCTGCTGTCGCTATCCATCGGGCTGACAGCGCATCTGGGATACTGCGTGGTCCAAGCCAGCGGTTATTTTGATCTTGTTATCACTAGCGCCGCCTCCAGCGCTGACGATCCGGCTGGCCATATCGGGCATATTGGTTTCGGCTTTGTGTATGGCCTTTGGGCTGGCTGGTTGATCCTGTATGGACTACAGCAGCACGCCTGGCGGCGCTGGGTCCCTCTGGCTCTGGCCCTGTGGTCAGTTGCAATGGTTTTTATCGTGCAGGGACGGGGCGGCTACCTGACAGTTCTTGTCATTCTCGCCGCTATCATCTGGAAGGAGCTGATGCATGGTAAGCTTGCCAGGCGCATGCCATGGTTTATCGGTGGATTCATACTTTTACTTGTTCTGCTTGCCACTGGACCCGGGCAACAGCGTGTCCAGCAGACCTGGCAACAGCTGCAACAGGCTGTCAGCGGCGACATTCAGCATAGCGAAGCTCGTTTGCCTTTATGGATTGCTACTTTCAGGGCATGGCAGCAAAAGCCTCTGCTTGGGCATGGTGTTGGCGGATTCAAACAGGCTTTCGGATCCGTGCTCGTAGATCAGCCGCACCTTGGCACAGCGCTGACGCAAAATCTTGCCCACCCGCACAATATCTATCTCCTCGCCATGGTGCGCGAAGGCATGGTCGGCCTGCTGGCATTACTGGGCTTGCTGGCGCTTTGGCTGCATGCAGGATGGCGAATGGACTGGCTTCAAAGCCCGGCCGGTTATCTGATCGCGGCACCCGCGCTTGCCTTGCTTGTCAATGGACTCACCTCATCAAGTCTGGAGGAGCATTATTCCGGCATCATCGCCGTCATGTTTCTGTCCTGCGGCCTGGCCATGGCCGCCAAAGACACCTCAGTTGCCCTTCCCCCAGCGCCTTGAAAGGTGACCCATGACCGCCTGATGGATCAGATAAAACCATTCAGATGCATGGGTGATCATCCGGGGCATACGGTCCTGCTCCGCCCGCACCCATAGGAATATGCCCATCGCCAGCATACCGCCCTGCCCGGCCCACATGCTCCAGGCAGGGAAGATACCCTGGCTTGTCTGGCGATGGAGAAACAGCTGCACATTGAACAGCGCCACCAGAAGCGCAATGCCGACAATCATCGAACCTGCCTTGCCGGAGCGTTTCTGGGACAGCGAAAGGGACAGTGCAAAGAAACACAACACAAGTACGGATGTCGGCAGCAACAACCGTCGGTTCCATTCCGCCGCTGCCAGAGAATCCCCATCGTTTTTAACCTTCGCCCACAACATGGCCGGCGGCATCAAAATGACATGATCATCAGCGTGTTGCTGCTTAAAACGTGCTGACGGCAGCGGAATATTCACTTTATAACTCTCAAAAGCCAGCGTGCGCAAATCCTTGCCCTTTCCCTCCATACGCACCCCGTTCTTCATCACCAGCCCCAGATTTTTTCCCCCGGGAACAAATCGCGCACTCTCAGAGGTATACACCACCGACAAACCACCCCGATGATCATCGAGAATAACACCATGGTACTCCCCCTGATCATCCTCACCATCGACATAAACAGTAATATCGCCAAAACTCTGCGAGAAGCGTTGCGGTGAAAATGCAATACTGCCCTTGAGTGCGTAAACCTTCAGCAGCAGATTATTGAATCCCAGCTGTCCCTGCGGCAGCCAGACCATGGATGTATAGGACAGCCCGCCCCATAAAAGTACAGCCACAAGGAAAAGACTTCGGAACATGCGCTTATAGGACACCCCGGATGCCCGCAGGGCATCCATTTCACTGCTCTGTTGCAAAGACACAATAGTATTCTGCATAGACAGAAAGAAGGCCATTGGCACAGTCAGCAGTAAAAAATAAGGCATGGTAAGCAGCAATAAGTCAACGATAAGTCCCCAGGCCTGCACACTGTCGGACAGGTTCCCCATCAGTTTCAACGCCCGGCCCAGCAGCAGAATACCCAGCACGAGGCCCAGACCGGCGACAAACGGCCCCAGCCACAGGCGCATGATATACCTATCAAGGATCATGCCTGCCAGCCAATCATTTTTCGCTTCAATATTCCAGTCATGCTAGCATTGCACCCGTATCCGATTTGTAAATCAAGGGAATAATGTATCCAGACCATGACTGAAGCACCCCAGACACCAGCGCTCCGAATCGATGAATTCCTGACCAAGCTGCCAGTTGCGAGTCTGGCTCGGGAAATCGCCGGGAAAACCGATGCCGAACCGAATAAGATCGAGAGGATGCTAAACACCTACATCAATGAAGCTCGAGTCTCATTCAGTCTGGTTGAAAAGCATCTGAGCCGGCAATCCCGTATCCTGGAGATCGGTGCCGGACTATGCCTGCTGAGCCTGTTTCTCAAGCGCGAGGGTTTCAATATTATCGCACTGGAGCCCGCCCTTGGCGGTTACGGACTGTTCGATGTCGCCAAGCAGACACTGCTTGATCATTTCAGCGACATCCCGCTTGAGGTTCTCACATGCCCGGCGCAGGAGCTGAATGCCGCAGAACACGGCTCTTTTGATCTCATCTTCAGTAATAACGTGATTGAACATATCCCGGACTGGCAGGCCGCCATGTCCGCCATGGGAGGGCTGCTCTCTACCCATGGCATGATGCGCCATTCCTGCCCCAATTACACCGTGCCCTATGAACCGCACTATGGCATCCCGGTGTTCAGGCATTTCCCGAAACTGTCCAGACGCCTGTTCCTTTCCTCCAAAGCCGACCCTGGAATATGGGATTCGCTCAACTTCATCCGCCATAAAGATGTAAAGACATTCTGTGCCGCACATGCACTATCCTGCAACTTTGAAAAAGCACTGCTCTATAAAGCACTCATGCGAATCGATGAAGACCCTGTGTTCAAATCACGGCACAAGGGCCTCGTTGCAACACTGGCGGGTCTCATGGTGTCCAGTGGACTGGTGGTGATTTTTAAACATATCCCTCCATCCATGGCCACACCGATGATCATCGAAATCAGTCGGCAGACAGAACAATAATGGCACAGATCGTCAGCGGCTTTCGCGCCATTTTTTCCAACCCCCTGGTCTACAATCTGGCCCAGAATATTGTTGGTGCTGAAAAGGCTCGACGCATACTGGTGCGCGACCATTTTCCAGCCGGGAGCGGATATCGGATGCTTGATGTTGGCTGCGGTACGGCTGAAATACTTCGCCACTTGCCCGAACAGGTTGATTATGTCGGCTTTGATGCATCCGAAACCTATATCGCACAGGCAAGAGCCCGTTTCGGAGCACGGGGAATATTCAAGGCAGAACTGGTTCGTGAAGCAACACTGGATGATCTGCAACCGTTCGACATTGTCCTCGCCTTTGGCCTGCTGCACCACCTTGACGATGACGAAGCAACGGCTTTGTTCAGGCTGACAGCCCAAGCGCTAAAGCCCGAAGGAAAGCTCATCACCATTGATCCGGTTTATACCAGCAAGCAGAATGCACTGGCGCGCTGGATCATCAGCAAAGACCGTGGCCAGAACATCCGAACTGCAGATCAATATGCTGCCCTGGCTCGATCATCTTTCCATGATACAAGTATAGATGAGCAACATCATTTGCTGAATATCCCTTACTCCCATTGCATTCTGGAGTGCCAGTATGGCAATGTGGATTAGCCATCTGTTTTTCTCGTGATACCATTGCTGCATGGCTCATATTTCAGTCGTTATACCCGTTTACAAGGCCGCAGACTGTCTGCAGGAGCTGTATCGTCGGCTAAAAACATCGCTGGAGGAAATCTCTTCCGATTTTGAATGCATTCTCGTCGAGGACTGCGGTGGAGATGAATCATGGACAATCATTGAACAACTGGCCAAAGAGGACCCCCGCATCAAGGGTATTCAGTTCTCGCGAAACTTTGGCCAGCATTATGGTATCACTGCAGGTCTGGATCATTGTACCGGCGACTGGGTAGTGGTCATGGATTGCGACCTGCAGGATGCACCGGAAGAAATCCCGCGCCTGTATGCCAAGGCACTGGAAGGTTTTGACATCGTGCTGGCCCAACGCATCAATCGCAAGGACAAGGTAGAGAAACGCCTGTCTTCCCTTCTCTTCTACCGGCTGTTCAATTACCTGACAGGCATGAGCTACGATGCCAAAGTAGGAAATTTCCGCATCATGTCAGCCAAGGTCGTTAAAAACTGCTGCCGCATGCGCGAAAGTCTTCGCTTTCTGCCAGGCATGATCGACTGGATGGGCTTTCCTGCCGCCAGTATCGAGGTGGAACATGGCAGCCGTTATGCCGGTGAATCGACCTACACGCTCGGCAGGCTTTTGCATCTGGCTACCGACACCATTATCGCCTATTCAGACAAACCGTTGCGGATATCGGTCAAGCTTGGTTTTGGTATTGCAGGCCTGTCATTTGTCGCCGGCATCACCCTGCTTCTTTATGCGATGTTCCATGACATTCCGATCATGGGCTGGAGCAGCCTGATCGTTTCCCTGTATTTCCTGGGCGGCATCATCATTGCCAATCTGGGTATTATCGGCATTTATCTCGGCAAGACATTCGATGAGACCAAGAAGCGGCCACTATACATCATCAACCATACCACCTTTGACGATGAACACTGACGACATCCGTCCTTCTCCGTGGGATAAGCGCATCTTCAGCATGGACTGCTTTGAAATCATGAACATATGCGAACAAGCCCTGTCCCATGCGGCAGTCACACCGGGACACTATACCGTCAAAATCGACCCGTTGGCTGACAAGTCCCTGCTACATCATTACGGCTTTTATTATGTCGATACGCTGATCGAACCAACATGCGAGCAGAGTCATTTCATTGCGCACAGGCACCCCGACTGCAGCATTGCAAGCAATGTCGAGATCGCAGACCTGCTGCCCATGTGTACGAACAGTTTCATGCACGGACGCTTTCATCGTGACTTCAATCTACCCGCTGAGGATGCTGATCGCCGCTATGCACAATGGCTTGAACAGCTGCATGAGGAAGCAGACGTATTCGGGCTATACTACCGGCAGGAGCTGGCCGGTTTCATTGCCTGCAAGGAAGGCAAGCTGTTGCTGCATACAATAACCAGTTCATTCCGAGGCAAGGGACTGGCCAAATTTTTCTGGTCTGTCGCGTGCGAGCGCCTGTTCCAGGACAGTGTGCAAACCATCACCAGCTCCATTTCCGCTGCCAACCTGCCCGTGCTTAATCTCTACAGCTCACTCGGGTTTCGCTTCACCCATGCAGTCGACACCTATCACAGGCTCAGTCGATAGCCATGTTTAATACGATCCAGCCTTCCCTGACCCTGTACCGATACCTGACCCTTACCGCGGCCGTATTCATGCTTCTGCCACTACCGGTCATGCAATATGTCGGTGAAGAAGGCCTGATGGCGCTGAAATCCTACGAAATGTTTGTACGCGGCGATTATCTTCACCCCTCAATACTTGGCGCAATCTGGCCTCACTCGCCATTCTGGCACTGGCCGGTCATCAGCATCAGCAAACTCATCGGCTGGCAGCATGTCGATATTGCCATCCGTCTGGTCTCAGTTATGGCATCATGGCTAACAGCGATCATGGCCGGATTCACTGCCGCATGGGCATTCAGGGAACGCCAGGAGGCTGGCTGGCTGGCAGCACTGGTCTTTCTTTCCATGGGTGAAATAAGCTTCTGGTATGGCTGGCTGGGTTACGTTGATGCCATGTTCGGATGCTTCATCTTTGCCGCCATCGCAACCCTTTGGCGGGCAATCGAAGGGAGACACTTCGGCAGGTTTGCCCTTTCACTACTCTTTATTTCACTGGCATTCCTGACCAAAAACATCACAGCCTATGCCCTGTTCGGCATGTCCGGGTTGGTCCTGCTCTGGCAGCTGAAGCGCTGGTCCATATTAAAGAAGCCTCAGTTTTTGCTGGCCGGGCTGCTGGCCCTGGCCGTGCCCATGTTTTGGCAATCATTCGTTGTGCCCGCCGGTGCCAACACGGCCACGACCAGCATCAACGATGCACTACGCAACTTCATCGGCTACGGTCCGCTGGATTATTTAAAGCACTGGCTGACCTATCCGATCATCTTCCTGTTCAGGGCCATGCCGATTTCACTTTTTTTGCTCTGGCTATGGCTGCGCAGGAAACATCGTTTTGACATAGACAAGCGTTTGCTACTGATAAGCATGATATTACTGGCCTGCCTTCTGCCTTTCTGGGTTTCCGCCAACGGCACCCCCCGGTATCTCATTCCCCTGTACGGACTGGTGGCCTTACTGCTGACCGGCCTTCTGCTCCAGTTGAATCCCGTTCGCATGCGCCAGGGCATGCTGCTGATCGGACTGGTCGTCCTGCTCAAGATTCCATACAGCCTGGCCATCCTGCCTTACATCAAGGACTGGCGTCCTGAACGCGATGTAAAAATAGTGGCAGAAGAAATCATGCATATATCGGCTGATGATCCTCTGCTGACCCGAAATGATGTGTCGACCGGCCTTGCCATCGCCGCTTATATTGATGTCTGGAGACAGGACAAGCCGCCTGTCACCTGGTATTCAGGCCAAACTCAAGGCGCGTATGTTCTGGCCGAAGTTGAAACGCCATCCCTCGGCAAACTGGTTAAGGTGTGGCGCTTGCGCGGTGACCATGTCTATCTCTACTGGCACAAAGGCAAATAAATATGGCCGAAGCTCAAGATAACTTCATCCCGTTCAACAAACCATACATGACCGGCCACGAAACGGATTATATCCGGCAGGCCCATGCGCATGGGCAGTTGGCCGGCAATGGCCCGTTCACAGCTAAATGTCAGCACTGGTTTGAGAAGAATACCGGCTGCAAAAAAGCGCTGCTGACCCATTCATGCACGGCAGCTCTGGAAATGGCTGCACTGCTGCTCAACATTCAGGCCGGTGATGAAATCATCATGCCATCTTATACCTTTGTTTCGACTGCCAATGCCTTTGTGTTACGCGGTGCAATACCGGTCTTCGTCGACATCCGCGAAGATAACCTGAACCTTGATGAGACACGTATCGAGCAGGCCATCACGGGTAAAACCAGAGCCATCGTTGTCGTACATTATGCCGGCATCGCATGTGACATGGATGTGATCATGGAACTGGCCGAGCGTCACGGTCTGTATGTCATCGAAGACGCTGCTCAAGGTGTGATGTCAGCCTATAAAGGGCGGCCGCTGGGCAGTATCGGACATCTGGGGGCATTCAGCTTCCACGAAACCAAAAACATCATCTCCGGCGAAGGCGGAGCCCTGCTGATCAATGATCCGGCTTTTATGGAACGGGCAGAAATCCTCTGGGAGAAGGGTACCAACCGCAGCAGCTTCTTACGCGGCGAGGTGGATAAATATACATGGGTTGATGTCGGTTCATCGTTCCTGCCCGGTGAGTTGATTGCCTCTTTTCTGTGGGCCCAGCTCAAGCATGCGCAAGAGACCACATCACGCCGGTTAAAGCTGTGGCAGTCTTACCATCATGCTTTTGAAGCTCTTGAGTCCAAAGGCCTGATCCGACGCCCTGTCGTGCCCGATGGCTGCTGGCATAATGCACATATGTATTATCTTCTCCTGCCCTCGCTGGAAGCACGCTCGGCCTTTATCAGCGACATGAAGTCCAGGGGTGTCATGGCAGTCTTTCATTATGTGCCCCTGCACCTTTCCCCTGCTGGTAAACGTTTCTGTCGCACACATGGCTCACTGGCCAATACCGAGACACTGGCCGACCGACTGGTACGCCTGCCACTCTGGCCCGGACTGGAAGATCAGCAAGGGCAGGTCATTGAGCATGCGTTGGATGTATTGAAAGGATACCCAGCCTGAATGAATCGTCTTATACTTTCATTTCGCCCTGAAATGGCGACATAGGAGCAGCATATTGATTCTGGTTATCGGTGACATCATTGTGGACGAATTCATTTGGGGCGATGTATCGCGCATTTCACCGGAAGCGCCGGTGCCGGTCGTGGCGGTGGATCGCATTGATCGCAGGCTGGGTGGTTCAGCCAATGTCGTACGCAATCTGCATGCATTGAATACGCCATCGGCGATGTTTGGACTGGTTGGTGATGATGAACCGGGGCAATGGGTACATCAGCGACTGGGTGAACTCCATTCGGATGATAGCGGTGTCATCACCAAAAAAAACGACCGCCCAACCGCCATCAAGACCCGCATCATCGCCCGGCAGCAACAGGTGGTCAGATATGACCGCGAATGGACACAGGCCGCCCACCCGACCAGCCATGCAAAACTGCTTATGACACTGGATGAACTGCAACCCCGCTCAAGTGCAACGATCCTGTCCGATTATGGCAAGGGTGTGCTGACCCCCGACTTCATCCGCCAGCTGATTGACAGACTTCAGGGCGGCATCATCGCCGTCGATCCGAAGCCGGAACATACCGATGCTTACCGTGGTGCCACAGTGATTACCCCGAACCTATCCGAAGCTGCAGCCATGGCCGGTATGGAAGCCGTTAATGACGATACCCATGTCGAAGCCATCGCCAAAAAACTGCATGAAAAGCTACAATTGAACTATGTGCTGCTGACCCGCTCCGAATGCGGCATGACCCTGTTCGACGGAAGCCAAAACCATCATATCCCGACTGTTGCACGCGACATCTTCGATGTCACCGGTGCAGGCGATACCGTCATTGCGGTGTTTACCGCCTGTCTGGCGCGCGGCGACGATGCACTGACTGCCGCACCTCTGGCCCACAAGGCTGCGAGCGTGGTGGTCGGCAAGCTTGGCACGGCCACTGCCGAATGGCAGGAAATCGAGTCGCACTGATGCCTGCATTGAATATTGCCATCGGTATCCCGGCCCGCATGGGTTCCACCCGGTTCCCGGGAAAACCGCTGGCCGAACTGGCAGGAAAGCCGATGATCCTGCATGTTGTTGAGCGCGCACTGGCCGCCGATCTCGGACAGGTTTTTGTTGCTACCGATGACGAGCGCATTGCCAAAGTTGTTCGGAGCAGCCGTGCCGCTGTCTGCATGACCCATGCCGACCATGACAGCGGCTCCGAGCGTCTGGCCGAGGCGGCTTGTGACATGGACTGCGATATCATTGTTAATGTACAGGGTGACGAGCCGCTGATTGATCCGGCCGCCATCCGGGCCGTTATTGAGCCGTTTCACAATGATCATGCTCTGCCCATGGCGACACTCGCGCACCCCGTTCGCAACCCGGATGACCTGATCGACCCGAATGTGGTCAAGGTCGTCACCAATGCCAAAGGAAGGGCGATGTATTTCAGCCGTGCCGCGATTCCGTTCCCGCGTTCAGAGCATGCTGCAACAGCACTGCAACATGTCGGCCTGTATGCCTACCGACGGAAATTCCTGCTGAATTATCCTGCGCTTGAGCCATGTAAGGCTGAACAGAGTGAACATCTGGAGCAGCTCAGGGTACTGCACCACGGCTATGATATTGCCGTCACTGTTGGCGATTTTCACTGCATAGGCATAGACACCCCAGCTGACCTTGTTCGTGCTGAAAAGCTTCTGGATATAAAGACCCTATAACAATAAAGCGATCACAGATAGTAACGCTTTCCGATAATAACGCCATATGCTATTATCACATCCATGATCAAGGGGTTTGCGTGCAGCGAAACTGAAAAAATATTTCACCGTACCTTTTCCAGAAAACTGCCGCAGTCGATTCAAAGGCAGGCAAAAATCCGTCTTGATCGTATTGATGCTGCTATTGCGCTTGGAGATCTTCGTATACCTCCTTCTCACCATCCGGAGGCATTGCGAGGAGACCGGAAAACTCAGCATAGCATCAGGATCAACAACCAGTGGCGCATCTGTTTCATCTGGAAAGAGGGGCATGCCCACAATGTTGAAATTGTTGATTATCATTAGGAGGTATCAATGAACAGGCATATGCAACCCATCCATCCCGGCGAGCATTTGGCCGAATTTCTTGATGAATTCAATATCAGCCAATATCGGCTGGCCAAGAACATTCAGGTGTCTCCGCGCAGAATCAATGAAATTGTGCATGGCAAGCGTGCGATTACCGCCGACACCGCATTAAGGCTGGGTCGCTTTTTCAGTATGGAGCCGGGATTCTGGATGAACCTCCAAACCCGTTATGATATGGAGATTGCAGCCGATGCCATCTCGGACAAGTTGGATAAGGTCATTCCTCTGGCAGCATGATTCCCATAAATTGCAGAACGCTCCATTATCCTGCCAACTCTTGCTGCCGGATTTCCAACTCATCCCAGCGCTCATAGGCTGCTGACAACGTTTCCTCCAGCTCCGCCAGCTGCTGCTGATCCTTCTGATAAGCTTCAGCATCGCGGGTGAAATAGTCCGGTTCACAGAAGCGCTGTTCAATCTCTGCCTTTTCCGCTTCCATCGCCTCGATTTCAACCGGTAACTGATCAAGTTCCCGCTGCTCCTTGTATGACAATTTATTGGCAACCTTATTCACGGATCGGGCAGACTTCTTCGCTACCTGTTTCACCGGCACGGAAGCAAGCTCGGCTTCGCGGCGCGCCTTCCATGCCTGATAATCCGAATAACCGCCCTCAATCGGCACGATCAGGCCTTCACCTTCAAATGCCAGCACGCGTGAAGCAACCCGGTCCATAAACGCGCGATCATGGCTGACCAGAATCACCGTGCCCTCATAGCGTGCCAGCGCCTGCTCCAGCATGGCCAGCGTGCCAATATCCAGATCGTTGGTCGGCTCATCCAGCACCAGCAGGTTGGCCGGTTCCAGCAGCAATTTCGCCAGCATCAAGCGCCCGCGCTCACCGCCCGATAATGCCGCCACACGGGTATTCATCCGCTCCTTGTCGAACAGAAAGTCCTGCATATAGGAAACAACATGACGCGGTTCATGGCCGCCGATATGAACATAATTGCCACCCTGTGGCAGCAGCACATCCTTCAGTTTATGTTCCGGATTCAGTTCCCGCATCTGGGTCAGGAATGCCGGAGCCAGCCGCACCCCGTGCCGCACACGGCCATGATCGGGGGTTAATTCTCCGAGAAGAATCTTCAGCAGTGTTGTCTTGCCAACACCGTTCGGGCCGATCAGGCCAATGCGCTCCCCGGCTGTCACCTTGTGACTGAAGTTTTGCACAATGATGGTGTCGCCAAAGCGGTGTGACACTTCAACAGCCTCCATCAACATCTTGCCCGGCTTGACCCCGCAGGCTACCCGCAAATCAACATCGCCACCGCGCATACGCCGCTCGGCGCGTTGCCTTCTCAGCTCTTCCAGACCCCGTACACGGCCCTCGTTGCGCGTGCGGCGCGCCGGAATGCCCCGTCGTATCCAGCGTTCCTCGCCTGCCAGCAGCTTGTCGAACTTGCGATGCCGGGTTTCTTCCTGCGCCAGCATTTCGGCCTTTTTCTCAAGATATTCGGCATAGGTACAGGGGAAGTGGGTCAAGTGTCCGCGATCAAGCTCAATCACCTCCTCGGCCACCGCATCGAGGAAATAGCGATCATGCGTAATGAATAATACGGAGCCCTTGAACGAGGCGACAAAATCCTCCAGCCATTCGATGGAAGCGACATCCAGATGGTTGGTCGGCTCATCCAGCAGCAGCACATCCGGATCGGACACCACCGCCCGGGCCAGCGCCACACGACGTAACCAGCCTCCGGAAAGTTCACCGACATCGCGATCGGGCTCAAGCTTCAGCCTGGAAACCGCCGTTTCGATACGGCTGTTGAGCTGCCATGCACCGGCATGCTCCAGCTCCGCCTGCAATGCATCCACCTGTTTCAATGCCTTATCCGACGCATCCTGTTCCAGTTGCAGCAGAGCTGTATGATAACTCTGCAAAAGTTCAGCCACACCGCCCAGTGATTCAGCCACGACCTGAAATACCGTACGCCCCATCTCAAAATGAGGATCCTGATGCAAATAGGCTACGCGCACGCTGCTACGCAACGTCACCTCGCCCGTATCCGGCTCGACGATGCCGGCCATGATTTTCAGCAGCGTAGACTTACCCTCACCATTGCGACCGATCAGCCCGATGCGTACACCGCATCCGATACTGAGACAGACGTCATCCAGCAAAACCTGTGGCCCGAAGGCCTTTTCGAGGTGATTCAATGTCATGACCGGCATCAGCGCATGCTAGTGCATGCTGTGCAGGCAAGCACCCCGCCAGTATTAAGGCTGGCGATGCTCCTGCATACGATGCTGCATGCGTTTTTTCGCCTTTTGACGCTGCTCCGGCGTCATGGACTGCCATCTTTTGCGTAACTGTTGCCGCCTTTCCGGGTCCATGTTCTTCCAGCGTTGACGCAACTCGGCCCGCCGCTCGGGCGGCAATTGCCTGAACCACTGATGCCGTTGCCTGAGTTCCCTGCGCTTTTCAGGCGGCAGACTCTGGAAATATTCAAAGCGTTTTCTCAACTTCTCCCTTTTCTCCGGCGGCATCTTCTTCCATCGTTTAAACTGATTCTTTACCCGCTGTTTCTGCTGCGGCATCATGGAAGCCCAGCGTTTGGCTCCACGCTGCAGTTTCATCTGCCGCTCGACAGGCATTTGATCCCAGTGCTCGTGAAAGCGTTTCAGGGTTATCTGTTCCTGTTTGGAAAGCGACGACCATGGCACACCTGCTTTTTCAGCCAGACAGACACTGCTCAGCATGAACAAACTCAGTATCATCACCGTTATGTATTTAATATTCATCGTTGTCCTCCTCTAAGGAAGTATCCCGGCCATCAAGGGTCGAAGGATCAACCCATTCACCATCGTCTCCCAGCCAGTCGGCGATAAATGCCAGCAGTTCTGCATCCATCGCTTCGGCCTTATCGCTATCCGCTTGATCCGGCACAGATGTCACGGGCTGCTTTCCAGCACCTTCATCTGCCCATGCAGATGCCCCCATAACCGATAGCAGAATAAACGCCGCAACTGATTTAACCCCGAACATCGTCTTCCTCCAACCACTGGTAAAATTCCATATCATCCAGCAGATCGACACCGGCATCCGAAGCCAGCACCTCGATATCGGCCAGCACCATATCGAGGCCATCATCCGTGCGTTCCTGAGGAACCATCCAGACCAGCATCAATACGACCGTGGCTGCAACAAGTCCGCCTGCCGTCAGCCAGAGCCGAAAGCCTCCAGGCTGCTGCAGCGCTTCCCGACGCATCGTTCTCAACCGCAAACGAGTGCTGGCATCCGGACCGGCCAGCGACTGATTCAGCTCTGTTCGTACAAATTCTTCAAAGCCCTGCCTGTTCTCTGTCATGGCCAATAATCCTCCAGTTGAGCCTGCAATTTCCGGCTGGCACGATAATAGTGGGTTTTCACACTACCCGCTGAACAACCCATTGCTCTGGCTGTTACCCGAACATCAAGGCCTTCCCATGCCCGCAACATAAACACCTGCTGCTGGCGAAGCGGAAGCTTTTGCAAAGCCTCGACAAGACGCTTCCCGGCATCGGACAGATCCAGTTGATTGAAAGGGTCGCTGGATGGCGCATCGGCTACCGCCTCCACTGCTTCCCGTTCCTGCTCCTTGCTGCCAAACCACTGCTGATATGTGTTCCGCAGTGTTTTTCGTCGATGCCAGTCACGAATGCCGTTCTGCAGTATCCGGTAAAATAACGGCCTCCAGGATTCAGCAGATTTGTTCGCATAGCGCCGAACCAGAGCAAACATCGCATCCTGAACAATATCCAGTGCATCATCCCGGTTACGGGTGGCAAATTCAGTCATACGCAAGGCGCGTAATTCCACTTCTGCCAGAAATGCATCCATGTCCCGATCAGCCTCCAGTTCAGCCTCCTTATTGAGAATCAGGGAATGGCCTGATCCAGGCCAGCCACTCCCCTGATTCCATGAGCTTATGCATGCCCTTGCAGTTATCTCCGATGGGCATGCCCGTGACCAGCGGCGCGGCCACGCCCGGCCGCTGTACCTCTACCACGCACTGAGCCTTTGCCGACTGCAATCCCCCGGCCCTGCACCGTGCCTGTTCCATGCCTGCTGCGTACATGTCCATCCCTGCCGCGATAAATCACCGTACCGGTACCGGATGCCGTCCCCTGTCCGCGCACGACGCCCTTACCATGCACTGCGCCTCGACCCTGAACTACACCCCGGCCCTGAACATCGCCGGTCCTGTACGCATGGGGACGGTTCCAATGACCCAGGCGATGCTCAATACGCTCACCGCGATCCGCATCATTAGTCTGCGCCTGCACAGGCGCCCATGCCAAAACCATGCCCAGAGCTGCTATTACCATCGTTGTATATTTCATCGTATTGCCTCCTTGACGAGACGTCATACCCTATACAACGCAGGCCGGGCCAATCGGTTGACACGGGATATTCAGCCTCTCTGCCATTGGTCTATACTAACTCCAATGAAACCTCTACCACGATTGCTGACCATGCTTTGCCTGTTCCTGGGGCATGCCATTTCCCTGCAAGCAGCAGAACGCGCACTGCTGCTCGATATTCAGGGGGCCATCGGCCCTGCGGTTGCCGAAGATGTTTCCAAAGCCATTGATCTGGCCCAACAAAAACATGCAGGGCTGCTTATCCTGCGCATAGATACGCCGGGCGGCCTGGATCAGGCCATGCGCACCATCATCAAGGATATCCTCGCCTCGCCGGTTCCCGTTGCTACTTTCGTGTTTCCCAAGGGCGCGCGTGCGGCTAGTGCCGGCACCTATATTCTTTATGCCTCGCACATCGCCGCCATGGCGCCGGCCACCAATCTCGGGGCTGCGACACCGGTACAGATCGGCGGCATGCCCGCTTCGCCATCCCCGAACCCTCCCAAGGCTCCGGCGACAGTGGAGGACAAAGCAGCTAAGCCACAGCAACACGATGGCGATACGATGCACCACAAGATGGTCAATGATGCCACCGCCTATATCCGCAGTCTGGCCGAACTGCGCGGGCGCAATGCTGACTGGGCGGAAAAGGCAGTCAGGGAGGCGGTATCGTTAAGTTCAGAACAGGCCCTGAAACAACAGGTAATTGATGTCATTGCCGAAGATGTACCCCAGCTGTTAAAGAAAATCGACGGACGCAGCATTTCCACCTCCGGCGGGGACATCATTCTGCACAGCAAGGCCATGAGCATAGAAACGGTAGAGCGAAACTGGCGCAGCAAGTTACTGGCCATCATCACCGATCCGAACGTCGCCTATATCCTGATGTTGCTGGGCATCTACGGACTGTTCTTCGAACTAGCTAATCCGGGCTTTGTGCTGCCCGGGGTAATTGGTGGCATCTGCCTGCTGCTGGCGCTGTTCGCTTTTCAGGTACTGCCGATCAATTTTGCCGGACTCGGGTTGATCGTGCTAGGCATTGCCTTCATGGTTGCCGAGGCATTTGCACCCAGTTTCGGGGCTCTCGGTCTCGGAGGCGTCATTGCCTTTGTCGCCGGCTCCATCCTGTTGATGGACAGCTCTCTGCCCGGCTATGCCATTTCCCTGTCTCTGATTCTGGCGGTAGCACTCAGCTCGGCAGCATTTTTCTTCCTGATTATCGGCATGGCGCTAAAGGCCAGGCAGCAGCCAGTGGTCAGCGGAGCCGAGGAAATGGTCGGCATGCTCGGCATCGCTCATGAGGATTTCACTGAGCATGGAAGTGTCCAGATTCACGGTGAAATATGGCAGGCCGAGGCCCTTGAAGCCCTGCATAAGGGGCAACCTGTTCGTGTTGTAAGTCGAAAAAAACTTGTGCTTCTGGTTGAACCGGTAGCCAACACTTCTGCGGAGGTATCACCATGAATGTCATGTTATTTTTTCTTATCTTTATTGTTGTCGTCCTGCTTAGCGCCATCAAGGTTCTGCGCGAATATGAGCGCGGTGTCATTTTCCAGCTCGGTCGCTTCTGGAAGGTCAAGGGACCGGGCCTGATTCTGGTTATCCCGGTCATCCAGCAAATCGTTCGGGTGGACCTGCGTACGCTGGTCTTCGATGTACCGACCCAGGATGTGATCAGCAAGGACAATGTGTCGGTCAAGGTCAATGCGGTGATTTACTTTCGCGTACTCGATCCGCAGAAGGCCATTATCAACGTCGAGAACTACTACGATGCCACCAACCAGCTGGCCCAGACCACCCTGCGCAGCGTACTCGGCCAGCATGAATTGGATGAAATGCTGTCCGAACGCGAACGTCTGAATCACGATATTCAGGCCATCCTCGATGCCCAGACCGATATATGGGGCATCAAGGTGGCCAATGTCGAAATCAAGCATGTCGATCTGGATGAAAGCATGATCCGCGCCATTGCCAAGCAGGCTGAGGCTGAGCGCGAGAGACGGGCCAAAATCATTCATGCCCAAGGCGAAATGCAGGCTGCGGAAAAGCTGGTCGAAGCGGCAGCAACACTGTCGCAGCAACCGCAGGCGATAACGTTGCGTTATATGCAAACCCTGACGGAAATCGCCGGTGACAAATCCTCGACCATCGTTTTCCCGCTACCGATGGATCTGATCAAGTCGCTGATTGGCAAAAAAGACTGAACCGCCGCGTTTCCTAGCCGACGAAATGCTGGTGCGGCTGGGCCGCTGGCTGCGGGCAGCCGGCTATGATGTCGCCATATTTCCACCCGGAACGCCCGATGCCACGCTGGTCCGCGTCGCGCACAATGAAAATCGTTTGCTGATTACCCGTGATCGCACGCTCCGCAATTCCGGCTGGCTGCCGGCCTGGTGCTTTTGCTGCAATCGAATACGACTGATGCCTGTGCCAGGGAACTGACCGACAGGCTGTCACTCAACTGGCTATATCGCCCTTTCTCGCGTTGCATGATCTGCAATCATCTGCTTGAAACCGGCAGTGTGAAAGACCTTGCCATACTGCCCGAAGAAAGCCGAAAATATACGCATGCGACGTGGCGCTGCAGTGACGATAATGCCGTCGAATGGTGCGGCATCCGGCCAGCCATTGCCCTGGCGCAGATGAACATTGTCACAACCCTGTTCAGCCAGCCTCAATGCAGTCGCCTCAAGCAAAGCCGGCAGATATTCGATGCTGTACACCTGCGCCGCCAGATGGCTCAATACCGCTGTCTGGTAACCGGTTCCGGTGCCGATCTCCAGCACCTTCTCACTGCCTGTAAGCTCGAGCAAATCAGTCATCAGGGCCACAATGAACGGCTGGGAGATCGTCTGCCCCTGTCCGACCGGGAGGACGGCATTATCATAAGCTGCCATACGCATGTAGCGGGGTACAAAACGATGCCGGGGAATCTCTTCCATCGCCTCAAGCACACGTTCCGAGAGCTCGGAACGCCCGGTATAACGCACAGTCAGGCGCGCCTCATTGCGGATGGTTTCAATCATCCACTGTCGCCTGTCATCTATGCCCGGGCATAGTTTCTTCATATATCTACTCTAGCACCATTGCCATGCATACAGGTTCCCGGTCAGGCGGCGGAAAGCCCGCCCAGGCAACAAGCCGCTTTAGAAATCAGGCCGGGAAGGCTAGCTTGCGGCTTCTTTCATTTCTCATCAGGAGTCGCCCGTGAGCAACAGTTTCAATGCCAAGAGTACATTAACAGTCGGAGACAAGAGCTACACCTATTACAAACTGGATGCTGCAGGTGATTCCAGTCACCTGCCGTTCTCGATGAAGGTATTACTCGAAAACATGCTGCGCCGCGAAGATGGAGAAGTCGTCAGCCATGATGATGTACTGGCAATCGTGAACTGGGATGCCAAGGCTGAGCCTTCAAGGGAAATCGCCTATATGCCGGCACGTGTGCTGATGCAGGATTTTACCGGCGTACCGGCCGTGGTGGATCTGGCCGCCATGCGCGATGCCGTGGTCGCCCTGGGAGGCAATGCCGATCAGATCAATCCGCTGGCTCCGGCGGAGCTGGTCATCGACCACTCGGTCCAGGTGGATGTATTCGGCTCCGATGCCGCACTGGAACAGAATTCCGAAATAGAATTCGCCCGCAACCGCGAGCGTTACAATTTCCTCAAATGGGGACAGAAGGCATTTGACAATTTCAAGGTCGTACCGCCCGATACCGGTATTGTGCATCAGGTCAATCTGGAACATCTGGCGCGCACGGTATTCGTAGACAGCGATGGCACGGCTTATCCCGACACACTGGTTGGCACCGATTCACACACCACGATGATCAATGGCCTCGGTGTGCTGGGCTGGGGCGTCGGTGGCATTGAGGCGGAAGCGGCCATGCTCGGCCAGCCGGTATCCATGCTGATTCCGAAGGTGGTCGGATTTGAACTGACAGGAAAACTGCCGGAAGGCGCCACCGCCACCGATCTGGTGCTAACGATTGTAGAAATGCTCAGAAAACACGGGGTGGTGGGCAAGTTCGTCGAATTCCATGGCGAAGGACTGGATCATCTGCCGCTGGCCGATCGCGCCACCATCGCCAATATGGCACCCGAATACGGCGCGACCTGCGGTATCTTCCCGATTGATGCTGAAACCCTGAATTACCTGCGTCTTTCCGGTCGTTCGGAGGAAAACATTGCACTGGTCGAAGCCTATGCCAAGGCTCAGGGCATGTTCCGTGAAGGTGCCAGCATCGCCGAATACAGTGAAGCCCTGTCGCTGGACATGGGCACTGTTGTTCCATCACTGGCAGGCCCCAAACGGCCGCAGGATCGCATTGCGCTGAGTGATGCGAAGAGCAGTTTCGAGTCCGCACTGGATACCGTCAAAGCAGAGACCAAACTCAATACCAGAGCCATCTCCACCACCATCAATGGCAAGCAGGTCACGATCGATAACGGTGCAGTAGTCATTGCCGCCATCACCTCCTGTACCAACACCTCCAACCCGTCGGTGATGCTCGGTGCCGGTCTGGTCGCTAAAAAGGCTACAACTCTGGGGCTGAATGCTGCACCGTGGGTCAAGACATCGCTCGGTCCCGGCTCGCTGGTAGTCACCGAATACCTTGAAGGTGCAGGCCTGATGGAACCATTGAAAAAACTTGGCTTCCATGTCGTCGGCTACGGCTGCACGACCTGCATCGGCAACTCCGGCCCGTTGCCGGCCGAGGTATCGAAAGCCATTGCCGACGGCGATCTGGCCGTCTGCTCGGTGCTGTCCGGCAACCGTAATTTCGAAGGCCGC
>JAJRTF010000111.1 GCA_021545585.1 Zetaproteobacteria bacterium | reverse complement strand
TGGGTGTAGAGCCATATCTGGTAGCATCCTCATTGAGCATGGTACAGGCCCAGCGTCTGGTGCGCCGGCTGTGCCCACATTGTAAAACAGCGCGGCCGGTATCTGCAGAGGACTGGCGTTTGCTGGAATCCGATCCGCATGATTTCGCTGATATTAAGGAAATATACTCGGCCAGGGGCTGTGATTTATGCATGGAAACCGGCTATATCGGACGAGTGGCGATTTACGAAATGACTCAGGTCTCGGATGCCATGCGCAATGCCGTGCATGAAGGAAAAGGGCTGCCGGCGATGCGTCGTCTGGCCAAGAAGGAAGGTATGAAGACGCTGCGCCACGACGGAGCCCGGCATGTGGCGGCCGGTGTTACCACCATCGATGAGGTTCTGCGCGTCAGTCTGGAAGATATGGTGGTGGTTGAGGCATGAGCCTGTTTGCCTATGAGGCGCTGGATGGGCGTGGCCGTCGGCAACGTGGTGAAATTGAGGCCGATTCCGAGCGCGGAGCGCGGCAGCTTTTGAAAGCGCGCCAGCTAATTGTGCGCAAGTTGTCCAGTCTGGATCAAAAGGCGGCATCCGGTGAACACACAGCCCGGCGTTTGTCCGCATCTGAAACGGTTCTGTTTTTGCAACAACTGGCCACCTTGGCCGAGGCCGGCATGCCGCTGAGCGAGGCGCTTGCTGCTATCGCTGACGGGATGGGGCGGGCACAGTCGCGGAGGGCGGTTGCGTCTATCCGCCAGTCGGTAGTTGAGGGCGGTTCGCTGGCTGAATCCCTTCGACACCAGCAAATGGATGAGGTGATCTGCAATATGATTGCCGCAGGTGAGGAGACGGGGCAACTGGAGGCTGTATCGGCCAGACTGGCTGAATTACTCGAACACCGGCAGCAGCTGCGTCAGGATATGATGTCTGCAACCCTGTATCCGGCCATTATTCTCGGTTTCGGTATGCTGGTGATGTTATTCCTGATGGCTGTTGTGGTACCACAGGTGGTGACCGTATTCGAACGGGCCGGCGGGGACCTCCCGCTTCTGACAAAACTGGTGATCGCAGCTTCTGATTTTCTTCGTGATTATGGCGGCTTGTTGCTTATTGCCGTTATCGGCGTTGTGCTCGCATATCGCCTGTTGATGCGTGCCCCGCATATCCGCCGACGGCGGGATCGTTTGTTGCTGACTTTGCCGGGCATAGGCTCGTTGCTGGTACGGATTGAAACGGCTCGTTTTGCCAGGACCCTGGGTATGCTTCTGGCAGGGGGTGTTCCCACGCTGGCTGCCATGTACATCGCTAACCAGAACTGGTCCATGCTGCCGTTGAAAAGCCTCGGGGAAGCAGCGCGGGATAACTTGCGCGAGGGCGGGTCGTTGTCTGACTCTCTCAAGGCTGGCGGTTATATTCCCAATTTGGCGGTTCAGTTGCTCGGCGTTGGTGAGCAGAGTGGCAATCTGGACACCATGTTGATACGTGTAGCAAGCCATTATGAACGTGAGGTAGCCATAGGGCTTAAGCGCATGTTGACCATCGCCGAGCCATTATTGGTATTGCTGATGGCCCTGGGGGTTGGTGCCATGGCTTTGGCTATTCTGTTGCCGATTGCGGAAATGAACGAGTTGGTGCGCTGATGTTCAGATGCCTGACAGGTATTTTTGTAGCACTGATGCTGTGTGCTATGCCGGTGGCTCAGGCTACGCCTGCCGTGGTCTGGCAGCAGGCTATGCAGATGGCAGCCGGTGGAAATACACAGCAGGCTATAGCGCATCTGTCAGGAGCTTCTGGCGTGCTGTCCGGGAATGACGAGATATGGTCCGAACGCATGCAGCTTGCTGTGATCCTGCTGGATATGCGAGAACGCCAGGCTGTCACGGCAGCAGCACTGGATTCGCCAGTCGCTGCAGGTTGGACTGAGGTTCGGCTGGTTAAACAATATCAGCTCACGCATTCTGAGCCACTGCAGGATTCATTACTTGTGCCGGGCATCCTTGCGGCCCTGTTTCCCGGCGCGGGTCATGCGTGGCAGGGACGCTGGCGTGATGCCGGGGTGGCCGCCATGCTGGTCTGGCCGATGCTGATACTGACGCTGTGGGCGCTACGGCGACGCATGGGTCCGGTGACGGTGTTTTTTGGCCTGCTGACGGTTTGGCTATGGTCAGGAACTGTATTTTCTTCTGTATCACTGGCCGAGCGTGGCAGTCTCGAAGCATACCTGACCTGGTGGCAGGGGTTGTGGCAGGCATCTGCTCTTCCCGGACGGCCGTGGTGAAGTCGTTATCTGCCATGGGAATATATGCATTGCTGGCCGCCTGCAGTCTGATGATGGCCGGGTTCTGGCGGAATTTTGATTTACCGGTTTCGACGCCACAGGGCTTCCCGGTTCACTTTTATCAGCATGTGATAGGGCATCTGGATGGAAGGAGTTGCTCTTCATATCCGGTTTGTTCGGTCTATGCCCGGCAAGCGGTAGGTAAGTTCGGCCTGCTGTTTGGCTCATGGCTGGCTTTGGATCGACTGATTCATGAGACGGACGATTTGCATCGTGGCCCATGGCTGGTCTTTGCAGGGCAGATCCGGCTGGATGACTCGCTGGGGAGAAATGCTTTCTGGTTACGAGATCAGCATAAACAGGCTGAAGGGTATAAAAATCAAAGAATGTCTGGAGGTAGGAAATGAAGATAATGCATGGCAGCCATGTGGGCGAAAATCGGTACGTGTCGGACAGGATCGAAAAGGGCTTTACCCTGCTCGAAATCATGGTCGTGTTAGTCATTATCGGTGTGATGGCAGCACTGATTGCCCCGCGGTTTGTAGAACGTGCCGATGAAGCCAAGGTAGAGACAACCAGGGTGCAGATGAAAAATATTGCTCAGGCATTGAAGCTGTATCGTCTGCAACATGGTCATTATCCAAGTTCGAGTGAAGGCCTGAATGCGTTGGTGACCCCCGGCAAAAGCGGCAAACGCTATATGGATGCCCTGCCTAAGGATGCATGGGGCAATGACTTCGTATATCTGGCTCCCGGCGTGCATGGGGATTTTGATATTCTTTCCTACGGTGCCGATGGTAAAAGCGGCGGTTCCGGCTTTGATGCCGATGTGGGAAACTGGCAATAGAACAGGGCCGTGAATCCACTTTCCGGAGATGGTGTCATGGGCTTGAAGATATCCTCAGCATCCTGTCTGCATCGCAAGACGAAAGGCTTTACTCTGATCGAGATTATGCTGGTTATGGTTATCATGGCTGTTATGGCGGCGATGGTTGCACCATCATTTTTTGCAGCATCCTCACCATCCGCCCACGAACAGGCCAGGCGTCTGGCACAGGCCCTGCGACTGGCCGTTGACGAAGCGGCCCTGACGGGCCGCCCGCTGCGCTGGGTGGCGCAGCGGCACAGTTATGGATTTGAATCTCTCGATGCCGAAGGTGCATGGCAGCCGGTAACCGAGCCTCCGTTTTCCGAGCTTGCTCTGCCTGCGGGAATCATGATCAGCGCTGTCGACCCTGCCCATGTCCCTCTCCAGGAAGATATTGCAGGCGGCAAACAAAAGGAGGCGATACTTGCGCATCTGCTGCTGCCACCACAGGGCTTGATGGAAGCAGTAGAGATTACTCTGACCCCCGAATCAGATACCTTGGCAGCGGCCCGCATCAGGCTCCAGCCGGGGCCGGGCGGTATTCGAATTGTTCGGAAATCTGTGCCATGAAGGAAGAGCGCGGATTTACACTGATTGAGGTAATTGCTGCGCTTGCTATTGCTGCCACGGCCCTGGTGGTGCTGATGGGGCGACTCGGGGCTTCAGCAGATGTGCAGCATAGCCTTGCTATGCATGCACTGGCACAGGATGTAGCAGCCAATGAGCTGGCCAGACAACTTCAGGACAAGGGGGGCTCGGGAGAGGAAAAGAGCGGTAAGCTTGAGGTGGACGGGGTAAGCCTAAGCTGGCGCAGCTGGAGCGAAAAAACCATGCTTGATGGTTTCGTACGCCGGAATATTGCCGTGACAGCGCCCGGTGAGCCGGAAGTGACATTGTTCGAATACCAGGAGCTCACCCAGTGAGGCCAGACACCGGACAGCAGGCAGGCTTCACCCTTATCGAGGTGCTGATGGCGTTGACGGTGTTTGCACTGATTGCTGCAATCGCCTACGGAGCGATGGCCACGGCAGGGCAGGGCTTTCAGATGCTTAGCAAGGTTCGTGATATGCAGGAAAGCTCAGGCTGGACGGGTCGGCAGTTGCGCAGTGATGTGGCTTATCTGAGTGATATCCCATGGAACCCTGGGGCGCCGGCAGATCAACATGTTCCGATTCGTATCAGCAATGATAATCGGGGTGATATGGCGTTTGACGGGCTGTTCCTGCTGGTGCATTAGCCCGGGCGATTCGGCACCTCGGAGGTGCATTATTATATTGATGAGGATAAAGGGCACCTGATGCGCGAATCCCGCTTGCTATGGGCCAGAGACAGTGCCGAACCGATGCGATGGGATATGGGCGAGGTCTCTTCATGGGCTGTTGAGGTGATGGATAAGGATGGCCGCTGGCAGCAGGAATGGAAAACAGCTACAGAGCAAAACGGTGCATTTGTCTGGCCTCGGTCGTTGCGTATCCGAATGAAGGTGGATGCAACGGATGCACATTCGGCCAGCGAGCGGGAATGGTATTTGCCGATTCGATTTGGGGTGGATTTGTGAGTCTCCTGATGCGTTGTTTTATGGGGCGATTCATCTATGCATCGGATCGTCTGCAGCACGAGCGTGAGCGAGGCATTGCACTGGTGATTGTCCTGGGGCTGGTTGCATTGATTGGCGCATGGGCATCTACTGCGGCCTACGAGGATATGATTGCCCTGAGGCGGGCTGAGAATATGCAGGATGCCATGCGTGCGATGCAGGCCAGTCAGTCGGCCCTGGCAGTTGCGGTCATGACTCTCAGGCATGATGCCCGCGATTCGACGAGCGATGATCTTGATGAGGCATGGGCTATGGAAACACCGCCCTTTCCGATTGATGAGGGTATGGTGAGCGGTGATATCGTGGATGCGAATCGCTTTCTGAATCTGAATGATTTGGTTGATGCCACAGGACAGGTACAACCGACAGTCGTGAGTATGTTTAAAAGGCTGTTCAGACAAATGGAGCTGGATGAAGGGCTGGTCGATGCCGTAGTGGACTGGATCGATAAGGATCATCGTCCTTTTGGAGCATCCGGTGCCGAGGATGCAGCCTATTACGATACCCCGTATCGGGTGAAGAATGCACCATTGGACAGATGGGACGAACTGCGCATGATCAAGGGGTTCGATGATGCGGATGTGTTGTCCCGACTCGAGGATGTGATCACAGTCACACCGACGTCTGCAGGCGGTATAACGCCTGTGAACCTCAATACTGTCAGCGCAAACGTCCTGCTGGTTTTGTTTCCGAAAATGAATGATGCGAATGCCGAGTCTTTGATCGCTGGGCGGCCCTACAACGATGTCGCAGCGGCTACCGCAGGCCAGCCAATGGACGGCGTCAATCCGGCGCGCTTGAGTGTGGCCAGTTCAACGTTTATGGTGCGAACTGATGCCCGTTTTGGCCGGGTGATCCTGCGGGAGGAATATGTCGTGCGGCGGCAAGCGCAAAAATTAAGCCTGATATCCCGTCAGCATCTGGGTTGGGGCGCCCCATGAGCGAGGCGCGTGAATGGACTGTTAGCTTTGACGGGCAGTGCTGGCATGCCTGTGACAATGAGGGAAACAGCTTGCCGTTGACTCGGATGGAGGAAAGCTGGCTGCCCGATTTACCGGAAGATACACTTGTAAATACCCTTATATTGCCTGTCGAGAAACTGTTGGTGCGAAGTTTTTCGTTGCCTCTGCCGCATCCGCGGTTGATTGATGCCGGAGTGCTTGCGCAGGAGCTGGACGAACGATCCGGCGAGGAGCAGGGCGCATGGTGGTTGGCATGGCATGCTGAAAAAAACAGCGCGGATGCGGGTGGCGTGGCCGGCATGGTGTTTGGTATGCCTGAGCTCTGGCGTCAGGCTATTGCGTCGGATGCCCGCTGGCAGGGAGTACAGCATGTGCTGGTTGATGCCTGGGTTCATTTGCAGATGTATGTGGATGGGTGGCTGGCAGACACTGAAGAGCATGACCCTGTGGCTGTTTTTGATGCTGATGTCGATGGTGTTTTTTTCGGAGTCTGGCAACCAACGATAGCGAAGGATGGCTATTGGCGCGGTATGCGCCGCCTGAATCAAGATGCGTCTGATGGAGGTGCTTCTGACTTGGCAGAACAGTGCCTGCGATCTCTGGTCAGTATGGGCTGGGATGTGTCGCGGCATGCAGCATGCGGTCGTCTGGATGAGGGAACGCTTCAGGCTTTGCAGCTTGCTGACTGGCAGGGGGATAGCATAGAAGAGACTACTGCCTTGCCGACTCGATATCAGGTGTATGTGAGCGGCGGGTGCTGTACTGAAGTGGATTTTCGACATGGTCGTTGGGCCGCCAGTTCCGGCTGGCTTCGCCCATGGAGGCGTGCTCTTACAATGGCAGCCGGACTATTGGTTATCTGGATGCTTGGCTCGATGTATCAGATTTACGCACTGGGTGCGCAGGCTGAGACCTATCGCCAGCAGATCAACACGGCTTTTCACCAGGGCTTGCCCAATGAACTGGTAATGATTGATGCGCTGGCCCAGTTGAGACGTGCTGCGGGTGGGGGCACAACGGGCGATCATTCGCCGGCTCTCTGGTTGCAGCAACTGGCAGCGATTAACCGGGTGCATCAGAAGACGCCCTGGGACATGCAGGAACTTGAATGGCGTGATGGCGGCGTAGCCCTGGCCGGTGTGGCCGCCAACCTTGAGTCATTGAATCGTATTCGTGAAGCCCTGCAGCGGGAGTCCGGCCGGGATGTCCAGTTGGTTGATACCGACCTGAGCGGTGATAAGGTGAGTTTCAGGATGCACTGGCAATGAAAATCGTGGAAGACATACGGGCGCGCTTGATGAACGTTTTTCTGCCCTGGCAGGCACGTTTGAGCTCATTGCTGGAGGCGGAGGTGCTGCCACGCTATCGGCAACTGGCCATACGCGAGCAGCGTCTGGTATTGACCGCGTCCCTGATGTTGCCTCTGATGTTTGTGATATTCGCATTGATTCTGCCCATTCAGGACAAACAGCATGCCTTGCGGGGTGAGCTGGCCAGTTTGCAGAAACGGGCTGCCGAAGCTCAGAAACTGGCTGCATTGCTTGTTCGGCAGGGCGGTCCGAAGGCTGCCAAGCCTGTGAATATACTGGCAGCGGTAGAGCGTCTGGCCAGTAAATTCAAATTACGCAAGACCATGACACGTATTCGCCCTCAACCGGTTTCTGCAGGGCAAGGCCAGAGCTTGATATTGCAAATGAAGAATGCGCCATATGATCAGGTGATTCGTTTTATCTATACCCTGGTTGAAGAGCATCTGGATCTGAACAGTATGAAAATACAGCAGGGCAAATCGGCGGGGCTGGTGCATGTGCAGATGGTGATTGCCGGTAGGGGAGGCCTCTGGAAAATCTTCGGCCCCAAACGGTGATAACGTCCATGAACGCCTGGAAGCTCGGCATGATGTTTGTGCTTGCTGCAATTGTGTTTTCGGCGTTGCGCTGGCAGCCGGAGCCATGGCTGCGAGTGCAGATTGATCAGTTTGCTGAGCAACAGCATCTGCAGCTGAATTACAGTCAATTGTCGTTGCATGGATTATCGGCGGAGATGCGTGATGTCCAGGTTCAGAATATGCATATGGTGCATCCGGTCAGGGTGAAAAAAATCACCGTTCGCCCCCTGCTGTCTACGTTATGGTCAGGTTCTCCGGGTATCAGAGTTACGGTGCATTGGCGCGGTCAGGTCATCAGTGCATCCATACGTCAGCTGGATGGCAAACTCGATATTCGCGATGTGGATGGTGTTGCGGATATCGCTATGCTGAAACCTTTATGGCAGAGGCATGCCGACGTAAAGGTTGATGTGCAGGGGCGTGTGAATTTATCCGGCAGGCTGCTGCTGAACGCGCAGACAGGTCAGCCACTCGAGGGCGAGCTTGTGGTTGACTGGCAAGGTGCAGAAGCGGTACTGGCCGGCATGAATATGTCGTTTGGAGATTATCACCTGAGTTTGTTGAATGCAGACCAGACCGGGCAATGGCAGTGGCAGGTGGATGGCGGCAAAGGTTTGACCCTGCATGCCGATGGTAAACTTGTCGTGGCTGCCGCTAACCCGCAGCAGTGGCGCATACATGGTCAGGCTGAGCTGGCGGCCGGGGCAGGTGCAGCTCAGGGATTGACCATGATGCTCGGTAACGGGCCGATGAAGTTACGGCTGTCTGGCACTTTGCTAAGGCCACAATGGCAAGTGCTGTAGCGAATGGGAAGAGTGAACTGACAGGGATAGTGATGCACAACCCCTTGTTTTTCAGTTCACTGAAGAAATTCAGCTATCTGAGTATATCACCTTAAAAGCAACTGCATTCTCGCAGTGCTTTTCCTTCATCTTGTTCGCATGGCAGTCCAGCCGGTTGATATCCGGTCAGGGCGGGTTATCTCCTTGGAAGTTAGCCATCACTGCACTAGAGTGCCGCGCCTTGCAGCAGAATGCTGTGAATAACGCTCGGGAGAGGTCCTCATATGGCAGTTCAACGTACACTTTCAATTATCAAGCCGGATGCAGTCGGGAAGAATGTAATTGGCGATATTATCCGCCGCTTCGAAGAAAACGGTCTTTCCGTTATCGCTACCCGCATGTCACATCTGAGCGCTGCTGAGGCAGGCCGTTTTTATGAGGTGCATGCTGAGCGACCATTCTACAAGGATCTGTGCGCATTTATGAGCTCGGGCCCGATTCTGGCCATGGTGCTGGAGGGCAAGAATGCGGTTGCCCTGAATCGTCAGCTGATGGGCGCCACCAACCCGAAAGAGGCCGAGGCCGGAACCATTCGCGCTGATCATGCCGATTCGATTGATGCCAATGCGGTCCATGGCTCTGATTCAGCTGAAAATGCAGCTATTGAGATTAATTTCTTCTTTGCAAACCTGGATTTGCACAGCCGCGGTTAAATATCATTCATGAGTGATCAGGTGAGCCAGAAGCAGGGTGAAAATAATCCTGTGGCCGAAGCAGTGAGCCAGTCAGGGCCGGATATGTCCGAGCAGATCGGTGTGCGCCGTGAGAAGCTTGCCCGCCTGCGCGAGGATCGTGAGGCTTATCCGAACACGTGGCGCACCGATACGATGATCTCGGAAATCCATGCCGACTTTGGCTATACGGACGGCGAGGCACTGACCGGGCTTGACAGGCATGTACGCGTGGCCGGGCGTATGATGGCGCATCGCGTGATGGGCAAATCCAGCTTCATCAAGATTCAGGATGCTTCCGGTCAGATTCAGCTGTTTCTCAACCGTGACGAGTTGGGTGGCGCAGATATCTATAATCCAACCAAGAAATGGGATCTCGGCGATATTGTCGGTGCAGAAGGTGTGTTGTTTCGCACCAGGACCGGCGAATTATCGGTACGCGTGAGTCATATCGAGATGGTGACCAAGTGCCTGCGCCCATTACCTGAAAAATGGCATGGTTTGAGTGATATCGAAACCCGCTATCGTCAGCGTTATGTCGATTTGATGGTCAGTCCCGATTCAAGGCAGACATTCCGTATGCGTTCGCAGATTATCTCGCTGCTGCGCAAGGGCCTCGAAGATCACGATTTCATGGAAGTGGAAACGCCGATGCTGCAGTCGCAGGCTGGCGGCGCTGTGGCCCGGCCGTTTATCACCCACCATAATGCTCTGGATATGCCCCTTTATCTGCGAATTGCGCCGGAGTTGTATCTGAAACGTCTTCTGGTCGGTGGTTTTGAGCGCGTGTTCGAAATCAACCGCAGCTTCCGCAATGAGGGCTCCGATGCCACCCACAACCCGGAATTTACCATGGTTGAGTTTTATCAGGCTTATGCGAATTTCGATGATGCCATGGATCTGACCGAGTCGTTGATTCGCGGTATTGCCTCCGGCCTGGATAAAACCAGCATCAGTTGGGAAGGGGTCGATATTGATCTTGCTCAGCCGTTCAAACGTATTCGTCTGGACGAAGCTGTATTTGAAAAACGCCCTGATCTGCGCGGTCATGCCAATGACAAGGCGCTGCTGGCCACGGCCTGTGTGCAGGAAAATCCCGATATCAAGCCGCTGATCACCTGGAAGGCGGGCCATTATCTATTGGCCCTGTTTGAAGAACTGGTTGAACCGAATCTGGATCAGCCAACCTTTGTGACCCATTATCCTGTCGATGTATCACCGCTGGCCAGACGCAGCAATGACGATGACACTGTTACCGATCGATTCGAGTTGTTTATCGCCGGACGTGAGGTTGCCAATGGTTTTTCCGAGCTCAATGACCCGGATGACCAGCGCGGCAGGTTTGTTGCACAGGCGCAGGCCAAGGCCGCTGGTGATGCTGAGGCTACGGGTGTGGATGAAGATTATCTGCGGGCGCTTGAGTTCGGGATGCCGCCTGCAGCCGGTGTTGGTATCGGGGTGGATCGTCTGGTCATGATGTTGACCGGTCAGCATTCAATCAGGGATGTATTACTTTTCCCCCACATGCGACCTGAATAACACATTCCCCCGGAAGTACGCCACTCAGCTTCTCCGGATCTGAGTGCAGGAGTCAGAGATGCATGCACATAAAATCATGGTAACCCATCCAAAGTCGGCGCAGATCGATGAAAAGGTCGGTGAGGTGCTGATGCGCATGCGTTCCGAGCATCTGCGCATGCTGCCTGTGCTGTCCGGTGCCGGCCGGGTTGAAGGCGTGATTTCCACCTATTCGGTGATGAGCCACGTGGTGCCTGAGTATATCATCAGCGGTGATCTGGATGCGGTACCCTATGCCCCGGATCTGGGCCTTTTACGCAAGCATTTCGAAGAGTTGTCCGAAAGGTCGGTCGGGGAGGTTATGGAGAAGGCATTGACCGTGCATGCCGATGAGTCGCTTTTGTCGGTCTCGGCTGCGCTGTGCGCCTCTGGCAAGCATGAATATGCTCTGGTCGTTGATGAAGACACGGTGCTGCTCGGTGTGATTTCTGCCGGTGATATTCTTGATCGACTGCGCCAGCATATTATGGGAGAGATTGATGCATGAAATGGCGTCAGATGCCGTGGCTCACGGCGCTATCTTTGGCTTGAATCCGCTGTGGCTGGCAGTCGGTATCCTGCTGGGCGTGTATGCCGTGGTGATGATGGAGCGCTTCAATCGCGCTGTGCTGGCATTGCTGGGTGCGGGCATGATGGTTCTGGGTGGTATACTGACCCAGCAGCAGGCCATAGCCGGTGTTGATTTCAATACCATTGGTCTGTTGACGGGCATGATGGTGATCGTCGCCATCAGCCAGAAAACAGGTATGTTCCAGTACGTAGCCATTCGATCGGCCAAGATAGTCAGGGGCGAGCCATGGGGTGTGCTGGTGATGCTGTCCGTTATTACGGCGATTTTTTCCGCTTTTCTCGATAATGTAACAACGGTGCTGCTGGTGGCGCCTGTGACACTGTTGATTACCGATGCGCTGGGCGTGCG
This sequence comes from Zetaproteobacteria bacterium, assembly GCA_021545585.1. Taxonomy (GTDB): domain Bacteria; phylum Pseudomonadota; class Zetaproteobacteria; order Mariprofundales; family Mariprofundaceae; genus JAJRVH01. The sequence continues at coordinate 1,050 of JAJRTF010000111.1, read as the reverse complement.
CCCGTATCCTTATCTGTTCGCCCAGATTCTGGCCTCGAATATCGGCGGTACATCAACCCTGATCGGTGATCCCCCGAATATCATGATCGGTTCGGCTGCGCATCTGAGTTTTTATGATTTCCTTGTTAATCTGGCGCCTATAATACCCCTTATTTTTCTGCTTACCCTTGCCGCTATCTGGTTCATGTTCGGGCGGGATTTGCATGCCACTCAGGAAAACCGCGACCTGATTATGCAATTCAACGAGCGGGAAGCCATCAAGGATGTACCACTGCTGAAGAAAAGCCTGCTGGTCTTATTCCTGGTGATCGGTGGTTTCACAGTCGCCCATCATTTCCACCTTGAGCCGGCCAGTATTGCGATGACAGGCGCAGCATTGTTGCTGCTGTTGCAAACGTGGGGGCAGAGTTTGTCAGATAAGGACCATGCCTATGAAGGCATTATGGCCGAGGTTGAATGGACAACCATTTTCTTCTTTGTCGGCCTGTTTATCATTGTGACCGGTGTTGAGCATACCGGCGCCATTGCCTGGCTTGCCGAGCAGACACTGGCACTGACCGGTGGTGATTTTAATGCCACCGTGGGCGCAGTGCTGTGGATTTCCGCGATTGCCTCGGCCCTGATCGATAATATTCCGTTTGTCGCCACGATGATTCCGATGATTCAGAATATGGGGCCGACCTTTGGCGGCGATGCTGCGCTGGTGCCTTTGTGGTGGGCGCTGGCACTTGGAGCCTGTCTTGGAGGTAATGGATCCCTGATTGGCGCTTCAGCTAATCTGATTGTTGCCGGTTTTGCCCAGCGAGCCGGGCATCCGATTCGCTTCCTGCAATTCATGAGACATGCCTTTGTGCTGATGCTTCTGTCGATTGTTGTTGCGCATGCCTATCTGTATCTGCGCTATTTATCCTAGGGCCTGTTCACATTAACTGAAACAAGTATAATATATTCATGCAGTTAACACGAGAACAATATAAAATAATAGCGCGCTACATGCCCCGTCCTCGCGGCAATATAGTCATTTCGAACTATCAGGCTTTAAATGCCATT